>ONLK01000037.1 GCA_900318615.1 uncultured Eubacteriales bacterium | reverse complement strand
ACATTCATCATGTGGTAAAGCAGGGAGGCGTACTATGTTGAACATCCGCAAATTAAAAATGTCACTTCCGGTTCTGACGCTGTCCGGTGTCATTGTATTTTCCCCGGGCGTATGCGCGGAAGAAGAAGAGGAATATGCACAGACTCCGGATCAGATACTGACAGTAGATAATTCTGTTACTGCCGCAGAATTTACAAACAAAGAAGCGGATCCGGTTGTGTATGAAGATAACCTGAATGCATCCGCTCCATCCAAATCCTATGCGTTTATTCCACCGGCCGATGGGGACTATGTCATCTACTTTGACTTTTCCGCCGGTAACGCCGGCATTAATTATTCTGTCACGGACAGCTACGGGAATTCGTCCGCTTCCGGATACCGCTGGGAATACGGAACAAACGCAGAAACGGTCAGCATGACCGCGAATATAACCTACACCATCGATATGGGACCGTATAATGATAGTGGATATTCAAAATTCTCCATAACCATATACTCTCCCAAAAAAGCAGCCGATATTACCGATTTCACGGAAGTTCATGACCGGGTAACCTATCAGGGCGAAAGGAATGCCTATACCTTTACGCCTTCCATCAGCGGCCAGTACAACTTCTATCTTAGTGACGTCACTTCAAACATATCGCTGACCTGCAAAGTCTGCGATCCGTTCAGCAATGAAATCAGCGATAACGGCGTCGCTTCTCTCACGGCTGGCGAAACCTATTCCATATATGTATCGCAGGAGGATGGGCTTGGGAGATATACGCTGAACATCGGGAGACAAAAAGATATCGCCACCATTGAGGGGTATACAGCCGTAAAGGATTCCTTTGCGTTTGAACACCAGATCAATTATTATTCCTTCACGGCTCCGGTGGATGGCACCTACACTTTTACTCTCACACCTTCCCGGTCCGGTCAGTTTCTTATTTATGGCCTGTATGATGTCGCCAGCAACGAACTGTTCCGTAAGTACGATGATACAGAAATGACCGGTACCGCCGATCTGACGGGCGGGACAATGTATGCACTATCCGTACTGGAACCCGATGATTACAGCAGTCTGGGAGATTATACGCTGCAGATCCGGTACCCTGTACGTGCTGCCGGCTTTTTGAACAGTTTTGTGCCGGCTCCGCCGTCGACAGAAGCAGTGTCCGAAAATGAAACGGAAGACCCGGAGATGGCAGAGCTCCGGAGGCAGAATGAACAGCTCCAGAGCGAACTTGACAGTCTGAAAGCGCAGCCGGGTGAAACATCAACAGAAGGCTGACGAATACCATATTCCGGAAGGGTTCCGGACAAAAAATAAGAAACGAGGTGGAATGATCTATGTATTGCACAAACTGCGGCGCTAAAATTCCTGAAGGCGCCGATCAATGCCCGCGCTGCGGCAAACCGGTGATGAATCTTAAGAAGCCCTCTTCCGAAGCCGGTCCGAAGGATCCGGAAATAACCTCTGAAAACAGGCAGGCAGGTTCGGCTGCTGCTTCCGGCGAAACAGCGAAAACCGGCATTTCCGGAACCACACAGTCCGTCTCCGGAAATACGCAGTCCGTTTCCGGAAATACGCAGGCTGTTTCCGGAAACACACACAAAATGAAAAACGGTCTGATGCGGAAGCTGCTGCCGGTCTTCGCTGTGCTGGCCGCTGTCATTGTCCTTCTGGCTCTTCGGACAACCCGGAAAAAGACCATCGACCTGGATGATTATGTTACGATATCGTCCCGCGGATATAATACCGCCGGAACCGCATCGGCCTACTTTGATGTCAGCCAGTTTGCAGAAGATAATGAAAAATGGCTGGCTGAACACTATAACACCATCGCGAAAAAGGTTAAAAACAAGCTGGGCGACGATGAGCTGGTGAATATGGCGGAAGGCTACGCAGACTCCGGTCTCAGTTCGTCGTTAAAAGCGGAGCTCATTGCAGAAGAGCTCCAAAATTCGTGTATCAGCGGAGGGCTGGATAAGATCAGTAATCTGAGCAACGGTGATGAGGTTACCTGGCACTGGAATATCGATAAAGAAACTGCCGCCAGCGTATTCGGCCTGAAATTCCGCTGCCATGACATCTCCATCAAGGTAGATAATCTGGAAAAGCTGAAAGAATGGGATCCTTTCGACAATTTCAGCCTGTCTTATTCCGGCTATAATACCATGGGAACGGCTGAAATTGCGGAATATGGTACGAACATCGACTACCGCTATACGTATCTGCTTGATAAAACGGAAGGTTTGAGCAATGGAGATGAAATAACCGTCTGCCTTGTTCCGAACGGTTCTGACGAACTGGACGAAAATGCCTATGAAGAAATAAAGACCTGGGAACTGGATAGCGGTTATGAAGTAAAAAGTATCGATTCGCTTCGGAAAAAATTCACGGTTTCCGGCCTGCCGGACCTTACGGATGTAGATCTTTTCGACGGTGTGTCTGTCACATTTTCCGGCGAAGATAACGACGGAACCGCAGAATTAACCGGCGATTCCGATTTTGCTGATTCGTATGGTCTGACGTACAGGATGGATAAGAGTGATCATCTCAGCAATGGCGACACGGTGACGGTAGCCGTGACTTATAACGGTGACAGTCTGAATTCCGATACACAGGACATATTCAGCGGCATTTCCGGGGAAACGGAGAAATCAGGGGACGAAGATCCGTATCTGGATGCCATCAACGCCATGCTCGCTGAACGTGGCATGAAGACAGCTTACAGGATTAAGAAAATAACTGTATCCGGGCTGACTCATCTGCCGGCCTCAGCAGCCGATCTTTCCGACCGTGCGGCGGAGGATCTGAAAAAGCAGGCGGAAGACTTCATTTCCGCACGAACGGCTGAAATCTACGACTCCTATGCCCATGTTTCCGTCAGCAGCACCGACTGCATTGGAAATTATTTTCTCAAGGGAGACGGAGAAACAGGAACCGACAATATTCTTTACCTCGTATATAAGGTTACTCAGAATTTTCAGCCGCTCGACAGCCAGGGCAGTGTCACCGCCAGCGGCGATATTACTGCCTATGTCCTGATCGAATACGATGATCTGCATCTTGATGCTGACAACCATATCGCTTCCATGCGCGGTCCCATATATTATCAGGGGGGCTCCTTCCGTCAGGATTTCGACCGGAACGACGGAAATGGCAGGGACGCCCGAAACATTACCGGTTTCCGGGACCTTCAGGAAATAAAGGACAGCGTCCTTGTCCCTGCCGAAGAATTTTATAAAGTTGAGGATAATACAGAAGAATAATTTACTGTCCGTACCCTGCCGCGTACATACGGCAGGGTACGGCTCTGCTTGACTGTATTTTATCGCAGTGATAAACTGTAGTAAAATTTTCAGTGCGAAGGTCTGATCGCCACGCCAGGCCGCCGCCTTTGTGTCATAGCTGCACCGTCGCGGAAGACAGATAAACAGGCTTATCCACACTGCGGATTTCATCAATGAAAAGGAGCTATCGCCATGGAAAAGAAAAACATTGACTGGTCGAATCTTACATTCGCTTATCGTCAGACCGATTACCGCTATGTGTCCAATTACAAGGATGGAAAATGGGATGACGGAGAACTGACAACCGATGCCACCGTTGTTCTGAACGAATGTGCCGGTGTTCTTCAGTATTCTCAGTCCTGTTTCGAGGGCCTGAAAGCCTATACAACCGAAGACGGCCGCATTGTCTGCTTCCGCCCGGATCTGAACGCAGAGCGTATGTATAACTCAGCGCTGAGACTGGAAATGCCTCCGTTCCCGAAGGATCGTTTTGTGGAGGCTGTGAAAGCCGTTGTAAAGGCAGACGCTGCCTGGGTTCCGCCTTATGGCTCCGGCGCTACGCTTTACATCCGCCCGTACATGTTCGGAAGCAACGCCGTTATCGGTGTTAAGCCGGCAGATGAATATCAGTTCCGTATTCTGACCACTCCGGTCGGTCCGTACTTCAAGGGCGGCGCAAAACCGGTAGCTGTTAAAATCAGTGACTTCGACCGTGCGGCCCCTCACGGCACCGGCCACATCAAGGCAGGATTGAACTACGCTATGTCTCTCCATGCGATCGTAACCGCACATAAGGAGGGGTTCAACGAGAACATCTATCTTGATCCGGCTACCCGAACCAAAATCGAAGAAACCGGCGGCGCCAACATCATCTTCGTGGATGCCGACGGCAACCTGGTTGTTCCGAAGTCCGCAAGCATCCTTCCATCCATCACCAGACGCTCCCTTGTCTATATTGCTCAGAACATTCTCGGGCTGAAGGTAGATGAGCGCGAGGTTCTGCTCAGCGAGGTTGAGGAAGGCAAATTCAGGGAGTGCGGCCTGTGCGGTACGGCAGCCGTTATCTCACCGGTCGGCCAGATCAACGACCACGGCAAAGTATTTGAGTTCGCAAGCGGCATGGAGGAAATGGGTCCGGTTCTTAAGAAGCTCTACGATACCCTTACCGGTATCCAGATGGGACGCCTCGAAGCCCCGGAAGGCTGGATCTGCGAGATCAACGTTTAATTATCGGCAATCAAAAAGTGCTGCCCGATCCACTTCGGATCCGGCGGCACTTTTTATTTTTCCTTTATTTTTTTTCTGTGGTCTTCCCTGCTTATCTTTTTCTGTGATTTTTTCTGTGATCTTTTCTGCTTATCTTTTTCCTGTGAGCTTTCCTGTTTAACTTTTTCCTGTGAGCTTTCCTGTTTTATCTTTTACCCGCGGTCAAACCTGTACTTTTCGTTATCTTGTTTCTGTCCCCAGATTTGCCGTCACAAACACGTCGTAGATGGCGCGGACAGCGGTCTCAAAATCATCGTTCTTGACCCCGATAATGATGTTCAGCTCGCTGGATCCCTGGTCAATCATCTTCACATTGACGCGTGCATGTGCCAGTGCACTGAACACGAGACCGGCGGTTCCTTTTTTCGCCTTCATGCCGCGGCCTACAATGGCAATGAGCGCCAGATCACCCTCCAGATCGATCGTGTCCGGATGAACAGCCTTATGGATTCCGCTGATAACGTTCTGCTCCTTCTCCATAAATTCATCCTGGTGGACGATGACCGTGAATGTATCAATACCGGAAGGAGTATGTTCAAAAGAAATTCCGTTTTCCTCAAATACCTGAAGAACCTTGCGTCCGAAGCCGACTTCCTCGTTCATCATGTCCTTCTCAATGTTGATCGCGCAAAAGCCTTTGTGTCCGGCAATGCCCGTAATCACATATTTGGGCTGACGGAAGGTTGTTTCAACAATCATCGTACCCGGATCCTCCGGAGCATTCGTGTTGCGGATATTGATCGGGATCCCTTCCGAGCGGACCGGGAAAATGGCTTCCTCATGAAGAACCGTCGCTCCCATGTAAGAAAGCTCGCGCAGTTCACGATAGGTAACCGTATCAATTACCTCCGGATTGGAAATGATATGCGGATCCGCCAGCATCACGCCGCTTACATCCGTCCAGTTTTCATATACATCCGCACGTACCGCACGCGCAACAATCGAACCGGTAATGTCCGAGCCGCCCCGGGAAAATGTCTTGATGCTTCCATCCGGCATGGCTCCGTAAAAGCCCGGGATCACGGCGTAATCGATATTTTTAAGATATTCACGAAGCGTCTGATGCGTCTTTTCCGACTCGAATTTTCCGTTCTCATCAAAACAGATCACTTTGGCTGCGTCAATGTAGCGGAAACCAAGGCAGGCGGCCAGCACCATCCCGTTGAGATACTCGCCCCGGGAAGCCGCGTAGTCGCGCCCTGCCTGACGGCGGAACATATCCTCGATCACAGCAAACTCTTCCCCGAGATCAATGTCGATGTGAAGACCGTCAATGATTTCCTGATACCGCGAACGGATTGCGTTAATTCTGTCCGTGATATCTTCGCCCCTGGCTGCCGCATCATAGGCCCGGTACAGCATATCCGTAACCTTGGTATCATCCGAGAAGCGTTTTCCCGGCGCCGACGGGATAACATAGCGGCGCGAAGGATCCGAGCGGATAATATCGCACACCTTTTTCATCTGTGCGGCGCTGGCCAGCGATGATCCGCCGAATTTTACAACCTTTTTAACCCTGGAAGAAACCGGATGCAGAGAATAGGCATTCTCATCCTCTTCTCTGTCCGCTTCCGTGCTGTTATTTTTAGCAGATGCTGCCGGTTCCTTATCTTTGTTAAGTTCACTGTTATTATTTAATTCGCTCACCGTTTTACCTCTGCATGTTCATCTGATTTTTTGCTTTTCTGAATGTTCCTGCCCGGACTCCCGGCAACCGGCGTCCATACGTGAAACCCCGCCCGGCTGAAAATTGATCAGCCGATGACATCAGACATAGTATAAAACCCGGCCGGTTTTCCTGCAAGGAATTTTGCTGCCTGCAGGGCTCCTTTGGCAAAAATGGCACGGGAGTAGGCGATATGCTTGAACGTAATCACTTCATCGGTTCCGGCAAAGATAACCTCATGATCTCCGACGATCGAACCTCCGCGGACGGAGGAAATGCCGATCTCATTATCACCGCGCGCCTCATAGCGGTCGGAGCGTCCGTACACATATTCATACTTTCCGCCAACACTATCGTTGACAGCGTCTGCCAGTGCGATCGCCGTTCCGGACGGAGCATCCTTTTTATTGCGGTGATGTTCTTCAACAATTTCGACATCGAATCCGGCCTCCGTCAGGGTTCTGGATACCTCCTTCAGCACCTTTTCCATCAGATTGATGCCCAGAGACATATTGGCGGAGCGAAGTACGGCAACCTTGCGGCTTGCGTCTTCCAGACGGGAAAGCTGTTCGTCGGAAAGGCCGGTGGTGCAGACGACAGCCGGAATTTCCTTTTCCTCCGCGTAATCCATCAGCGCGTCAAAAGCCTTCGGAGAAGAAAAATCAACAATCACATCGACGTCCCGATCCACTTCCTCAAATGACTTAAACACCGGATAACTTGTCTGAGTGCTGTCACATACATCGACACCTGCTGCCACCGTTATATTCGGATCTGCTTCAGCCAGTCCCGTTATTACCTGCCCCATGCGGCCGCAGCAGCCGCTGAGAAGAAGATGTACCATTTTCTGTTCCTTCCTTTCACAAAATTCCGTAGCTTTGCAGAGACTTCTTCAGCCGTTCCGCATTCTCCGGCTCCATCGCGCACAGCGGACCGCGCAGCGGCCCGACATTTTTGCCCATCATATTCATTGCGGCTTTCACCGGGATGGGATTGACCTCGCAGAAAAGCGATCCGATCAAATCAAGCGCATCCAGCTGCATTTTCCTTGCTTTTTCTGTATCTCCGTTCAGATAAGACATGACCATGTCGTGTGTCTGCTGCGGCGCTACGTTGGCAAGTACGGAGATAACGCCTATTCCGCCAAGAGAGAGGATCGGGATAACCTGATCGTCATTGCCGGAATAAATATCAAGACTGCCTTCGGCAAGTTTCGCCAGTTTTGCGATCTGGCTGATATTGCCGCTCGCTTCCTTGACCGCCACGATGTTCTTAACGTGGGCTCCGAGATAGGCGGCTGTCTCCGGCTGGATGTTCACCCCCGTGCGGCTTGGAACATTATACAATATAATAGGAAGCTTTACGTTCTCCGCAATTCTTGTATAGTGGCGGATCAGCCCCGGCTGCGTCGCCTTATTGTAGTATGGCGTGACGAGAAGAAGCGCATCCGCGCCGGCCTCCTGCGCCTGTCTGGAAAGTTTGATCGCGGTTTGTGTGCAGTTGGATCCGGTTCCGGCGATTACCGGAATACGGTGATTTACCTTTTTGATAGCGTATCGAATAACATCGATATGCTCATCTTCACTAAGACATGCGGATTCTCCGGTTGTACCGCAGATAATGATCGCATCCGTTCCGCACGCGATCTGTTCCTCCAGCAATTCTCCCAGCTTGCCGTAATTGACGGTTTCGTCCTCATTCATGGGAGTTACAATGGCAACTCCCGACCCCTTAAAGATCGACATTTAAAGCTCCTCCTTTCAGTCAGGTGCCTTGTAAAGACACTGCTCAAGACAGGCTCTCTGTGTATGCCCTGTACAGGGCAGGCCCCCTGTGCAGGCCCTGAATAAAAAAACGCGAGGGTGCCGTGCACTCTCGCGTTGCTCTTTCCGGCTGCAGGAACCTGCCGGGAACTTACGATAGCGCTCCATCTGCACGATGACAGCTGCATTTCTGTTCGGTATGCAGCCAAGGAATCAGGTTCAGGTACTGCTCCCTTTCGGCAGATTTCCCTTTCTCCGGTCTTCCTCTATACCTGAATATATCCGGCAGGATACTGATGAAACCCGCAACCTCTATCTGTCTGTTCTGATTTATGCTTATTTTGTTGCTGTCTGGTTATGCTTCTCACTATAACATCCTGTAGAAATGATGTCAACACAGGCCAAAAACGGCACAATCCGGTTCTGAGCGGCACTCACTTTTCCCGGGAATGGATCGTATCGAGCTCCGTAACCTTGTCCACATACGGCCACAGCTCCCTGCAGCGCTCCGAGCCTGTCAGAATCAGCTCCATCTCTCCGTCCGCCGCCCGGATCAGTTCCTTCAGCTCGTCAAAGGTTACCAGATGGTTCTTTTCCAGGTCCAGGATTTCATCCAGCACAAGGACATCACATTCATCGGTATCCAGCACCTTCCGGGCAAAATTAATTCCCGTCCGGATGTGCGCCTTTTCATCCTCCTGCTCGGACTCTGTCAGCTCGTCATAGTTACGTTCATAGCGGTCAAACGTAAAAATCTGTATTTCCGGCTCCAGCCGCTGCAGATACTCCTTACTGTACGTCGATTTTCCTTTCAGAAAGCTGACCAGAAACACCGACTTGCCTTCCGACGCCCGCATGATGCTCCAGCCAAGGGCTGCTGCTGTTTTTCCCTTGCCGCACCCGCAGTACATCTGTATAAACTTTTCCATTATTTATTCCCTCCGAAATCGGGATACAGCCCTGCAATACAAGGTTCCCAATTTGCACAACTATACATCCAACCTTCCTTAAAATCAAGTAGAATCCGATGGATGGAAGCACCGGAGCCGTCGCATTTGCATTTTTTTCTTGAATGGTCATAAATTTGTGATAGAATAGCAAAGTTGATGAAACAGATGAGGGTTTATGCTATTCTATAGAAAAAGATAGCATTTTCATACTGTGCTTTCAGGCACAGGTATACGTTTTCGGACGGTTTCGTTTTTGAAAGGACTTTTGTATGATCAGAGAAGATGTAAGAAATGTTGCTATTATTGCTCATGTCGACCATGGCAAAACCACGCTGGTCAACGAACTGCTGAAACAGAGCGGTGTTTTCCGCGCCAACCAGGAGGTTCAGGACCGCGTTCTCGACTCAAACGCTCTGGAGCGTGAGCGGGGTATTACCATCCTGTCCAAAAACACAGCCGTTACTTACAAAAACACAAAAATCAATATTGTTGACACCCCCGGACATGCTGATTTCGGCGGTGAGGTAGAGCGTGTTCTGAAGATGGTGGACGGTGTCATTCTGGTGGTCGATGCTTTCGAAGGCCCGATGCCGCAGACAAAGTTTGTTACACAAAAAGCCCTGGACCTGGGCCTTCCGATTGTCGTGTGCATCAACAAGTGCGACCGCCCGGAAGCCCGCCCGGAGGAGGTGGTGGATGAGGTTCTGGAGCTGTTCATGGACCTGAACGCCAGCGACGAGCAGCTTGACTGCCCGTTCGTCTTTGCTTCCGCCCGCGACGGTTATGCCGTGCGCAGTCTTTCCGATGAGAAGAAAGATATGCAGCCGCTGTTCGATACGATTGTTGATTACATTCCGGCTCCGCAGGGTGATGAAAATGGTCCGCTGCAGGTTCTGATCAGCACCATCGACTATAATGAATATGTTGGCCGTATCGGTGTCGGAAAAATCACCCGCGGCACCATCACCGTCAATCAGGACGCTGTGATGGTTAATCATCATGATCCGGACAAATTCAAGAAGGTCCGCATCAGCAAGCTGTATGAGTTTGACGGCCGATACCGTATGCTCCGTCGATGATCCGGATCCAATCCCGTTCCAGAAAATTTCCGAGCCGACCATCTCGATGAATTTCATCGTAAATGACTCTCCGCTGGCCGGCCGTGAAGGTAAATACATTACATCCCGCCATATCCGCGATCGTCTGTACCGTGAGCTCAATACCGATGTCAGCCTCCGGGTAGAAGATACGCAGGACACGGATACTTTCAAGGTTTCCGGCCGCGGCGAACTGCATCTGTCCATCCTGATTGAAACCATGCGCCGCGAGGGATATGAATTCGCTGTCAGCAAGGCCGAGGTTATCTTCCGGTATGATGAGAACGGCAAAAAACTGGAGCCTATGGAGAAAGCTTACGTTGATGTTCCGGATGAATACTCCGGCACTGTTATTCAGAAGCTTTCCAACCGCAAGGGTACGCTGGTCAGCATGAAGCCGATCGGTGCAGGTACCACCCGCCTTGAGTTTGATATCCCCTCCCGCGGTCTGATCGGTTTCCGAAATGAATTCATGACCGATACCAAGGGTTCCGGTGTCATCAATACCGAATTTACCGGCTATGGTCCGTTCAAGGGTGAACTTGCCTACCGCAGTCTGGGCAGCCTGATCGCCTTCGAAGGCGGTACGGCCGTTGCCTATGGCCTGTTCAATGCGCAGGACCGCGGTACGCTGTTTATCACTCCCGGCATGGAAGTTTACTCCGGCATGATTGTCGGTGAAAGCAACAAACCGGAGGATATTGAAGTTAATGTCTGCAAAACAAAGCATCTTACCAACACCCGTTCATCCGGTGCCGACGAAGCCCTGAAGCTAGTTCCGCCGAAGATCCTTTCTCTGGAACAGGCCATGGAATTCATCGATACCGATGAACTTCTGGAGGTAACGCCGAAGAGCCTTCGTATCCGCAAGAAAATTCTGGATCCGACGCTGCGTAAGAGAGATATGATCCGCAGAAGAGATCTGGCCAAAGCTGAAAAAGACTGAACGGCCGGGGAAAAAGCAGCCGCAAAAAAGCGGCACAGGAAAAATAAAGAAAAAACAAAGATATAAAAAAGCCATTCCCGGAAACGGACCGCGAAGGATCCGCGCCGGAGATGGCTTTTCTAATTTCATTTTATGATTGCGGTGACAGTGACGGCGCCGTAACAATGACCTGGCCGAACCGCCCTTTTTGCATAACATCCGCTGCCGCCCGTGCCTGAGCCGTATCCCGGAAAATTCCGAAAACGGTCGGACCGCTCCCGCTCATCATCGCATTCAGCGCTCCGCACTCCATCATCTTTTTCTTAATTGCGTCGATGACCGGGTGCATGGGAACCGTCACACTCTCCAGCACGTTGCCGCACAGGGATGCTGTCTTTTCAAGATTCCCGGATCGAATAGCGTCGATCTGATCATCGATCCGCGGATGCCCTCCAAGCCTGGCCATGTCCAGTTCCTGATAAACCGCCTTTGTCGATACCCTCACCGGAGGTTTGACAAGAACAATGCTGCACTCCGGCAGTGCCGGAAGCGGTGTCAGCTTTTCTCCGATGCCCTCCGCCAGGGCAGTACCGCCCATGATACAGTACGGAACATCCGCCCCGATTCTGACCGCCCGCTCCTGAAGTTCAGCCCGGGACAGTCCCAGTCCGAACAGTTCATTTACGCCAATCAGGGCCGCCGCTGCATCGCTGCTGCCGCCTGCCAGCCCGGCGGACGATGGAATATGCTTTTCAATATCCACGTACAGGCCGTCCCGGATTTTAAATTCATCCATTAAAAGCCTCACTGCACGCCCGGCCAGATTATTCTCATCCTCCGGAAGGTAACTGCGGTTCGTCTTCACCCGGATCCCTGCCGCATGCTTTGTCCGGACCAGCAGACGATCGTGAAGTTTCAGGGACTGCATCACCATGCGGAGCAGATGATACCCATCCTCCCGAACACCGGTCACATCCAGCCCCAGATTTATTTTGGCTGCCGCGTTCAGTACAATGGTATCCCCCGGTGCCGCCGTAAATACACGTTCTTCGCTCATTCCAACCCTTTCCTTCTGCCTTTTCACATGTTTTCCCGGATCCAGGGAACCTGACCTTCCGGAATGTTTGTAATAATCAGATGCTGCACCATCCGCTCATTGCGGCTTCGCACATTGTAAATATAGCGGTTCTCAAAAGAGAGCATCCGGAACTTCAGCGGCTCGTACAGTTCATAAATAAAATCCGTATTCTTGATAACCAGAAGAAATTGCGCCTTCGTCCTTGCCAGACAGCGGGCCAGCCGTACCTGATCCTCCCGGCGGAATTGATTTCCCTCATAGTCCGAAAATTCTGTATCGTACGGCGGATCGAGAAACATAAAATCATGCTCCGTCAGTTTCAGCTTATCAATGAGTGTCTCAAAATCTTCGCAGTAAAGCTTCGTCCGCGCAAAAAGACGCGCCGTGCTGTCTGAAAAAATATGGCTGATTTTCGAAGTGAGATCCTTTTTATTGTAGCTGATCCCTCCGTACGGGATGTTGAACTCACCCTCTTTGTTATAGCGAAACATGGAACCATAGCAATATTCCCGGATAAAATAGAAATTAGCCGCGGCGTACGCCCTGGAAGCGACTATTCTGCCGGAGGCAATCCCGTTAAATACCTTCCGGAAATAAAGGTAATAGCCCTCCATGAAGCCTGTGATCAGATTGGCCTTCAAATCCCGTGGTGTAAAAGGCTTCTTCCGCTCATTCTGTGCCGTGCGGATAAACTTATCGTGAACCGCCTTCTCAATGGAAGCTTCAAATTCCGTCCGGTCGAGGATAATACTGTCCTTCCATCCGGCCGGATCCTGATTTTCCCCCGGCGTATTCCGATGATGGAGCAGGACCTGGCTGCACAGGTCATCCTCCTGCGAGAGCACCTGCTGCACCACATACAGATGGATCTTCAGCTGTGAAATCGGAATACCTTCCTTTTCCGCGTACGCATACAGTTTATAAAGAGCCAGAATCTGCTGATATTCCTCATCGCAGGCCGCTTTCAAAGCGCTGAAGGAGCGGTTGTAGGCATCCAGAATTTTATGGAATTCCGGATCCTGCTCCTTTACAAGTTCATAGAAATCCATCAGATTTCTGGAATTATCGTTCAAAACCGCCTGCATCGGGCGCAGATAAAAATACAGAGCCGCCCCGCCTGCGAAGGGTTCAACATAGCGGTCATAATCGGGAATCATTGTGACAAACTGACGGATCTCGGAGCTTTTGCCTCCCGGCCATTTGATCAGAGTTTTATTCAAGTTCCTGTCCTCTCCTGCTTATGTGAAGCGCCGGTCATGAAATGGCCGGCGTTTTCCGCCTGAAAATTCTGATGTGCTCAAGCCGCACCATTCTGTGCAATCAGTACCGGCTGATGGACAGAGAATCGTCATCCGGCGTATTCTCAATTTTGTCGATGCGTACATGATAGGAAGTTCCGTCATTTCCCTGAACCTCCACAATATCACCGACACGTTTGTTCATAATAGCCTTCCCGAACGGCGATTCAATGCTCATGATATTCCGTCTGGAATTGACACGGATGGAGGTGACCAGTCGCACGGTACGGTCCATGTTCCTCTCCATAAAGTGTACGGCAACGGTATTGTTGATTCCGACACGGTCAGAAGCCGAGCTGTCATCGATGATAGTAGCGTATTTCAGAACATTTTCCAGATAGCGGATCCGGCTGTTGTTCTGGTTATTAAAACGTTTCGCCGCGTAATATTCGAAATTTTCACTCAGGTCCCCCTGCGCACGGGCTGCCTTCAGATCCTCCAGAGCCTTCGGACGCACGTTGATTTTACGGTCCTCAATCTCCGCCTTTATTTTTTCCACATCGCCTTTTGTTAATCTTTCACCCAAAACTGTGTACCTCGTATCCCCTTGTTATCGTAAGAGCGGCAGAAAGCGGTCAGGTCTTACATTTCTCTGGATTTTTGAACGCAGGCTTTTTCCGCTTCGATCAATGCACTCCGAAATCCCTTTTCTTCCAGCACGCGGACCGCCTCCATGGTGGTTCCGCCCGGGGAGCAGACCATATCCTTCAGTTCTCCCGGATGGCGTCCGGTTTCAAGGATCATTTTCGCGCTTCCAAGAACTGCCTGTGCGGCAAAGCGGTATGCCTTGTCCCGGGGCATACCATCGGCAACCGCCCCATCCGCCATGGCCTCGATCATGAGAAAGACATAGGCGGGCGAGCTTCCGGCAACGGCTGTCACCACATCCATCAGCTTTTCCGATATTACTTCCGTTTTGCCAAAGCTTTCGCAAAGCCGGCGCACCTTCGAAAGTTCTTCTTCTGTCACCCGGTCATTGGGGCACAGCCCCATCATGCCTTCGCGAACCATGGCGGGTGTGTTCGGCATCGTGCGGATAATTTTCAGGCTCCGTCCGAAGGTTTTCTCCAGCCATGCCAGCGTTTTCCCCGGTGCGATTGTGACAATGATTTCATCATCCCGCACCGCGCCGGCGATCTCCCGGATTACCTCTTCATAATACTGCGGCTTTACCGCCAGGAACAAAACATCCGCAAACTGTGCTGTACCTCTGTTATCCGCACAGTTTATTCCCAGTTTATCTCTGATTTTTTCCTGGGTCTTCAGAGTTTTCGCACTCGCGCAAAGGTCACCCCGGCCTGCCGCCCCACTGTCCAGCATTCCGCTGATCATGGCGGATGCCATATTTCCGCATCCGATAAAACCTATTTTCGTACTCATGGCTTTCCTTCCTTCCCGCCTCCCGTTTTTTGCATAAATTATTCTAACACATTCTGCCCAAAAAGAAAGAGTGCCCGGACGGCACTCTCCTGGTCTGCAGCATTTTCAGTTTCCATATTTTCGTGTCTGTTTGCCGCATCCCGCGCTCCTGCCCGGTCATGCCGGAGCTGGCGGGGCGGAAGTCAGAAATGCTGCCTGTTTATGTTTGATGCTCCGTATCAGGCTTCAATCGGAAGCCCCCGGTGCTCAACCGCGGATGAGAACACAATCTGTGTTTTGGTTTCACCGTATTTCTGAAGATGGCTGACAAAATCATCCAGCTCCTGCGTATCGTGAAACAGTACCTCGAGGAAAATGACATAGTCGCCGGTCACGCAGTCACACTGAATGACATTCGGAACTCCCTCTACAAATTTATAAAACTCATCGCGGCAGGAAGGATCCATTTTGACATTGATGAATGCCTTGATTTCATATGCAAAAGCTTCACGGTTCACCCTGGCATGATATCCCTCAATCACACCGCTTCGTTCCAGCTTGTCAATCCGGGCAGATACCGCCGGCGAGGTGAGGAATACCCTGGAAGCAATTTCCTTCAATGTGATCCGCGCATTGCTCTGTAGTAACTCGATAATTTTGTAGTCTACTCTGTCCAGATTATACATTAAACAACCTCCTTATTTCCCCATTATTTTCCTTACTGCGGCATCTGCCTGCGAAAAGCTTCCCTGCTTCACCTGCATCCCGGCCGCTCTGTCCCCCGTATGTTCCGTAAAAAAACGGCGCCCAGAGATATCATCTCTGAACGCCCTTGTTCTTTACTTTCTAAAGAATAGCACCGGTTTTTCTTAATGTCAATCATTTTTCTGCAAACCCGCAGTACCGCCGTCCCTCCTGAAGACGTGCAGCAAACTGGGCATAAAAGTCTTCCCTTATGTTATAATCTGCGGCAAAGAACGTTTTGACAATATAAATGCACACCTGCCTTCGAAGCTGCTCACGGCTGTCCTTCAGCATGCTCTCCGTATCCCGCAGATAAAAATGCCATCCGCGGATATAGTTCTCGTAAGCTCCGAGATTTTCAATTCCCAGCCATTTTTTAACCTTTACCTTGGTCAGGTTTTTCTTCGCGCACTCGTGTGTCTGCAGAATATAGCGAAAATCCCGGTTTTCATAATATCTGCCCAGCGGAAACAGACGGCAGAAGCCCGGTCTTGCCTCATGGACACGGCAGCGTCCGTTTTCATCCAGAAACGGACAGGCCTTCGTCCTCCCGCTCACTTTCAGGTTGGGAAGGATCAGGCCATCCGTAACATTCAGCTCCAAAAATCCTTGCTCCATCAGTGCTGTAAAATTCATTCCCGTGTTTTTGTTCAGCATATAGATATCCCAGGGATCCAGGATAATCGTATCCACCATGCTCCGGCAGCATTCACTGCATCCGTCACATCCTCCGGTATCTGCCTTCACAAGATCATTTGCCGTATAAAAACGTCCGTCTGAAATATCCCGGACATCCACATCCCGGTTCATAGTTCAATCTCCAGCTTCCGTCCGGTTGTCTGGTACTGGTAAAAATTAACGCCCGCCGAGCGCAGCATGCGCTTTGAGGCAAGCACGGAAATACTGTCCGCGTACTTATCTTCCGCATAAATAATTTCCCTGATCCCTGCCTGAATGATGGCTTTTGTACATTCGTTGCAGGGGAAAAGGGTAACGTAGATTTTCGCGCCTTCCAGGCTGCCTCCGCGGTAATTGAGAATAGCATTCAGTTCGCTGTGCACCGTGTACACATACTTGGTCTCCAGTTCATCCTTTCCCTCCCGCGCCCACGGATAGGCGTCGTCGGAACAGCCCATCGGCAGCCCGTTGTATCCCATGGAAAGGATCTTATTGTTGCTGCTGACGATGCAGGCCCCCACCTGCGTATGCGGATCCTTGGAGCGCAGTGCCGAAAGCCTGGCAACTCCCATAAAGTATTCATCCCAGCTGATATAATCCTGCCTTTTATCGCTCATTCCGGTCCCCCCGTTATGCTCAGGTCCGTCCCCGCAGCATTTCACAGCCGCACGGATCCCCCGCCTTATACAATAAGATGGATGCCTCTTCTTCTGCTTCGCAGAAGTCTGAATGCATCCATCCGCCATCATTCAAAACTGTTTGTCACTTTGTTCCGAATATCCTGTCACCGGCATCGCCAAGACCGGGGACAATATAACCATTTTCATTCAGATGGTCATCCAGAGCTGCGATGAAGATATCGACATCCGGATGCTCCTCCTGCATTTTCTTAATGCCGTCCGGAGCACCGATGATGCACATCAGCCGGATGTTTTTGCATCCGTGCTGTTTAAGCATGGTGATGGCTGCACTTGCGCTGCCGCCGGTTGCCAGCATCGGATCTACAACAAACACCTCACGCTCTGCGCAGTCTGCCGGAAGTTTGCAGTAATACTCAACCGGTTTCAGTGTTTCCGGATCGCGGTACAGTCCGATGTGACCCACCTTTGCCGCCGGAATAAGATCCAGCATGCCGTCTACCATGCCAAGTCCGGCACGGAGGATCGGCACAACCGCCAGTTTCTTTCCGGAAAGTCTCTTTACGGTTGTTTTAGCGATAGGAGTTTCAATTTCTACGTCTTCAAGTTTTAAGTCGCGTGTTGCCTCATAGCACATCAGTTTGGCGATCTCGGATACGATGACACGGAATTCGTTCGTTCCTGTATTCTTATCCCGGATGATACCAAGTTTATGCTGAATAAGCGGGTGGTCAAAAACAATTACCTTAGACATTTTATTTGTCCTCCTCTAATAATTTATCGCCAAGCGTTTCAACCAGCGACTGCATCTGATCAAAACATCTGCCATAATCACTGACTGTTCCACCATATGGATCCTGCAATACCTCATCACTATGAATATATTCACACAGCGTGTAAACGTTCTGCGCCTTTTCAAACTGCTGTATGATTTTTTCCTTCACCTGTGCATTCAGCGCTATCATCAGCGTCCGGGGATCAAAGTCTTCTTCCTTCAATGCCTGGCTGCGATAATCCTTCATCGACAGTCCATGGCTGACCAGAATGGCTTCTGCCTTGGGATTGACGGGTTCCGGGAACAGCACCACCAGTCCGCGTGACTCAATCAGAATATCTTCTATTTTAAACTTTTTCTGCAGTATCGCTTCTGCCATCGGACTCAGGGCTGTATTGCCCGAGCCAACAAAAATTAATTTATCATAATTTTTCATGACTGAAACATCCTCCCCGCCCTCCGGCTAAAGTTCCGCTTTCAGCAGCTTTCCGCCTTCTTGTGTGCGGCGGCAGCTCATACTTCAATGATCTGATGGCCGGCTGCCTTCACCAGCCGGTTCATGATCGCCGTTCCAAGCTCCTCGGAATCAAAGGCTTCCGAATAAATCCGATCCACTCCGATATCGTCAAATTCCCGCAAAATCGCAAACAAATGCTGCGATATGGTTATTTCCTCCGCACGGGTGCCCACGACACGGATGATGCCCTGGTGATAGTCCGCCCGGCTCTCCCGGGTTGCAATGATGCCGACCCTGAGACCCTTCGCCCTGTCCGCTGCCACAAGCTCGTTGATTTTCGTCTCCACACGGGCCGCATCACCGCGTACAATGGTCAGGCTTGCCTTCGGAGCGTAATGACGGTATTTCATTCCCGGCGCCTTGGGATGCACCCCGGGATCATTAATGATAAGTCCTTTGTCCATGTGAACCGTACCCAGGACAGCCTCCAGCATATGCTGATTGATGTACCCGGGTCTCAGGATAACCGGCTCCTCCTCCGTCAGATCTACAATTGTCGATTCGACTCCTATGCCAACCGGTCCGCCGTCTATGACGCAATCGATCTTTCCGCTCAGATCATCCATCACATGGGACGCCTTCGTGGGGCTCGGCCGCCCGGATGTGTTCGCGGACGGGGCGGCGATATATCCGCCGCCGGCCCGAATCAGAGCAAGCGCCACCGGATTGTCCGGCATACGAATCGCTACCGTATTCAGACCTCCCGTCGTCGCCAGCGGTACCGCGCTGCTTTTATTCAGGATCATCGTCAACGGCCCGGGCCAGAAGGCCTTTGCCAGCTTTTCCGCCTGCTCCGGAACATCGGTCACAATTTTTCTTATTGCCTCAAAATCGGCGATATGAACGATCAGCGGATTGTCGGAAGGCCTGCCCTTTGCCGCGTAAATTTTGCGCGATGCATCCGGATCCAGGGCATTGCCGCCCAATCCGTACACCGTTTCCGTCGGGAAAGCTACCAGCCCGCCGGTTCGGATAATTTCTCCGGCCTGCGCCATCTGAGCCTCATCCACACCCTTTGTCATATCCATCAGAATCGTCTGCATATCCGTTACTCTTCTTTCATTACACTCCGGCGGCAGGCGGCATGCTGTAAAGCGGACATTCGCAATCCGCTTCGCTGCCTGCATTCAAAATCATACACAATATATTGCCTGTGTCATTATAGCACTTGTTGTCCTTTTATGGAAAGTTTTCTTTATTATATGGCTGTTTCTCGGCGTTTTATTGTGATATACTTGAATAAGTCTGAACCTGAAAACGTATGAAAGCCGGCGAATGCTCAGCTGGCGGCCAGCGGTTCGGAACAAACAGGAGGAGGGGTAAACCAATGGAAGATCCGACGAATGAAGTAAAAGAAAATGTACAGGAAACAGCAGCCGAAACTGCAGAAAACACAGCCGCTGAAACAGCCGGGGATGCGCCTGAGTCGATGGATGATCTCAGGGACGAGCTGGAGGCGTCTTTGCGCCGCATTAAATCCGGCGATGTTCTGACAGGAAAAGTTGTCAGTGTTTCCGATGATGATAACGAAGTTATCGTTGATTTCAACTATTTCGCACCGGGTGTTCTGCATCGTGAGGATGCCAGTGATGATCCGGACTACAAATTCGCAGGCAATATTGAAGAGGGCCAGGAAATCACCGCTACCGTTGTCAAGACCGATGACGGCGCCGGCAGAATTCTTCTTTCCAGAAAGAACGCTGCCCAGCTGGAAGCGTGGGATCGTCTCCGCGAATTGAAGGAAACTCAGGAAAATGTCACCGTTAAGATCACCGGCATTACCAAGGGAGGGGCCGTGGCTTCTCTGGAAGGCATTCGCGGGTTTATCCCGGCTTCCAAACTTGCGCTGGAATATGTCGGCGAAGAAGATCTGAAGAAGTATCTGAATACTTCCATGGAGGTACGTGTAATTGATGCTGACCAGGCTTCAAAGCACCTGGTGCTTTCCGCAAAGGATATTCTCCGTGAAAAGAGAGATGAGGAACGCGCTGCCCGGATCGGCCAGGTAGACGTGGGTGCTGTTCTGGACGGAACCGTTGAAACGATCAAGCCGTACGGTGCTTTCATTGACCTTGGCAATGGTCTTTCCGGTCTTCTGCATGTGAGTCAGATTTCCAACAAGAGAATCAAGACTCCGGCTGAAGTTCTCAAGGAAGGGGACGCCGTCAGGGTGAAGGTCATCGGCAACAAGGACGGAAAGCTCAGCCTGAGCATGAAAGCTCTTTCCGATCTTCCGGTTGAAAGAGAAAGAACGCATGAAGAAAAGGTTGAGATTCCGAAATCCGAAAACATCGGAACTTCTCTGAAAGACCTGCTCAAAGGCATCAGTCTCTGATATACGATCCTGAAACTACCGTACAAAATGACGCAGACGGGTTCACACCATGAGTGGTTTGAACCCGCCTTTTTTCGGAGGACAGGATGATGCAGCAGGCACTTGGTTTTATTATTGCCGCCAATATTATTGATTTTATTGCTTCTATGATTCAGACAGGTTCCGGGTTTGTCACCCAGAGACGGAAAATTCTTCTGTGGCAGTCTGTTCAGCTCGGCCTTCAGTCCATTTCCATGATTCTGCTGGGTGCCTTTACCGGAGCTGTCAGCAACGTACTCTCGGTCGCCCGGAATATTCTTTGCTATTATGATAAGGTAAATCGCCCGGTTAAGGCCATTCTGATCGCGGTTCAGTTCCTGTTAACGCTGATCGTCGGAGATGGATCCGTCATCAGCTGGGTGCCGTTCATCGTATGCACCATCTACATTATTTTTATGACGGAAACGGATCCCATCCGCTTTAAGCTTCTGGTCACGCTGACATTTATTCCGTGGATTTTCTACTACCTCATTTATAAGTCTTATACCGGTTCCTTTTTTGCCGCTGCTACCACCGTAACCAATATCATTTCTCTCACCAGAATGATCCGGGAGAAACGAGAAAAGGCGCAGGTTCATTAACCTTTTCATCTTCGCAGAAATTTACAGGATATACAGGGAGTTTGCTGTATGACGAAGTCAGAATTGTTCTCAGACCCGCAGTTTAACAAAAAGCTGGTGACACTGGCTCTGCCGATCGCTCTCCAGCAGCTGATGCTGGCCGCCGTGGCTGCCTGTGATGCCATCATGCTCGGGCGCGTGGATCAAAACTCCATGTCAGCGGTTTCGCTGGCCGGCCAGATCCAGTTCATCCAGAATATTATTTTCTGGGCTTCCACCGGCGCCGCTTCCGTACTTGGCGCACAATACTGGGGCAAAGGGGATCATCAGACCATGGACGACATTTTCTGTATCTGTCTCCGGATTAATATAATCAATTCCCTGGTGTTCTGGGCGGGATGCATATTTATTCCGGATAAACTGATGATGATCTACACCAATGAACCGGAACTTGTCCTGATTGGCGCCTCCTATCTGCGCGTTGCCGGCTGGTCCTATCTTCTGACCGGGATCTCGGAAACCTATCTTACCGTCCTGAAGGTTACGAATCACGTCAGCATCGGTGCTGTGATCAGTTCATCCGCCGTGGTTTTCAACATCTTTTTCAACGCCGTCTTCATCTTCGGGCTGCTGGGCGTTCCCGCCATGGGAGCGCGCGGTGCTGCCGCGGCAACGGTGATTTCCCGTGTGATCCAGGTCATCTGGGCTTTCACCATCACCTGCCGGCCGGGATATATCCGCATTCATCTGAGAAATCTTTTCCGGCATCCTGCGGACATTTTCCGCGATTTCATAAAATGTGCCCTGCCCATTTTATGCAGCGGCGGTCTGTGGGGCGTTGGCTTTTCATCCTACACCGCCATTCTGGGACATCTGGGAGCGGACGCAGCCGCCGCTAATTCCGTTTCCTCGGTTGTCCGCGACCTGTTCTGCTGCCTGTGCAACGGAACCGCCAATGGCGGAAGTATTATGCTGGGAAACGTGCTGGGAACCGGAGATACAAAAAAAGGGAAAATGTACGGTCAGCGGCTTTCTAAAATCGCCGTCATCATCGGACTTGCAACCTGCGGTCTGGTCCTGGCCGTTACTCCGCTGGTTCTCTGGTTCTACATTCTCACGCCGGGGGCGGAACAGCTGCTGCTGCAGATGATGATCATCCTCGCCTTTTACATGATTGGCCGCTGCATCAATACGATTGTCATCAACGGAGTCTTCTACTCCGGCGGCGATATTCTGTTTGACGCGTACAGCCTGGCTGTCTGCATGTGGGGCATTGCCATCCCTGCCGCTCTCCTGGGAGCCTTTGTATTTCACTGGCCGGTGCCGCTGGTCTTCGCCTGCACCTGCCTGGATGAAATCGGAAAGCTTCCATGGGTATACGCCCACTATAAAAAGTACAAATGGGTACGCGACCTGACACGGCAGCGAACATGAATCTGCAATTCCGGCGGGGGTCGTTTTGGTTTTCCGGCTGTCAGCCTTCGCGGACCTGTTCCTGCAAAAAGGCTTTCATATACCGGACGGCCTCCGTAAACGTCTTTCCGTGAAAGCCGTGACTTCCGCCCCTGATTACATGAAATTCGGCATTTGCGTAGGTATCCGCCGCCCGCCTGGCGTATGAAATATCAGCTACCTGGTCATGATCTCCATGCAGAATAAGAACCGGTCCCGTGTATGCGCCTATATTCTCATAAGGATCATAGTCCCACAGATCTTCGGCATACGCTCGTCCGGCTGTGATCCAGTTCTCTCCCATGTCAAAGGTATCCGGAATGGCGTCCTTTGATGAAAACGCATAATGCACAAAATCATAGAGTCCGAAGGCCGGATAAAGCAGAATCATTGCCTTTATCTTTTCCGGATATCTGGCTGCCACCACGGCACTGACAAAACTTCCCTGGCTGGTGCCGGCCAGCACTATTCTGTCTGTATCCACAAAATCCCAGTGCTGTGCCGCATTCAGCACACTTTCAAGATCATCTGCCTCGGTCATGACAGACATCTTCGTTGAATCGCCGTCGCTTTTGTTTACAACGCTGTCGGCGCTCCCGCCGCGAAAATCAAAGGTGTACACCGCATAACCGGCCGCGGCCAGCTTGATGGCATACTGTGACCCCGTCGTATGATTTCTCCCAAGCCCGTGACAGAAAATAATCAGCGGATATTTTTTCTTCTGGAGACTGCGCGGTACGTATGCTATGCCGTAAATCTGACTTCCATCGCTATCTACGTAAATTTCTTTTATACGATAGGTCAGAAACTGAACCGCGTCGGAAAGCCCGTACCCCAGATTGATCTGGCAGAAGATAAGCGCTGCCGCAATCACAGCCAATGTTATAATCCTCCGGCTCCGCTTTTTCTTTCTCTTCCGATTATCATTCCGATCCATCTGATTAGCATTGAGGTCTGTTTGAGCCCGATCTTTCATTCCTGTCCTCCCGTTTTGCTGTATTTCAATTTCATCGTTTTCATCCGGCGCTGACAGGCATTGCCGCATCCGGTAGAATCCCGCCTATCTTTTCCCTATCTTTTCCCTATCTTTTCCCTATCTTTTCCCTATCTTTTCCCTCGCTTTTCACTTTCAGAACACAACCTGCACCAGAATCATGTACAGGATTGTCCCCGCCGCCATGGAAAGTACCATTTTCCGTTTCCGGCAGAACACGGCAATCGTTACGGCCAGTGCGATCAGTTCAGGAATCCCATGCGTTCCTCCCCGCGCGAAGGATGTGGCAAAATCTGTGTTCCTGAAGCAGTAAATCACCAGGATCCCGAATACCGCCGCTCCCAGCACCCGCCCGAGATAACGCACATAATCCGGCACCTCTCTCCCCTCCGGAAAAAGGAGGAATGGAAGAAAGCGCGTGGTCGCAGTACCGGCCACCGCCAGCAGAATAGTAATAACGGTCTGTTCCTTCGTCATGCTCTTCCCCTTCCTGCGCCGACCAGCGCTTTCTCAATCAAAACAGGATCCATCTGTTTCCGGAATAACGTCAGCGCGGCCAGCACCAGAACCATGGACGGTATCATAAAGTTATCCGGTCCGAAAAGCAGCAGACATATGGCCGATCCGGCTATTCCCGTCAGCTCGCCTCCATGAACACGGAGCCGGTCTTTCCAGGTGATCTTTCTTCCCGAGGCATCCACCCATTCCTTTAGCCTGTCCGAATCGTTCACCCACTGGTTCATAAAGATGGAGACAAACATGGTTGTCATGATGAAGTCCAGTCCCTGCGTATTAAACGTGATCCAGGATCCGAAGAGCGCTCCCAGGGCCGTACCGGTTACCCAGTAGCACTGATCCAGTGCAGATACCGCAAAATAATACTTTGCCCTGCTGCATCCTTCCGGAATCTGCGCCGAATAGTTGACAGCAAATGTCTCATCCGTCAGTGCAAAAATCAGATATGGTTTCACTCTGCCGGTACCCCGGTATTTTGAAAGCATGGAAAGTCCGTAAAAAATATGTCTTGCGCCCACCATGAACGCCGTTGCCAATGCCGCCGCCGGATGAAACGCCGACTGCAGGATCTCCACCATCAGAAATTCCAGAGAACCCGTGTACAGCACCAGTGCCGTCAGCACCGGAAGATAAACCGGAAAGCCGTTCGTCACCATCAAAATGCCATAGGTAATTCCCAGAAAAACATAGCCCGCCAGAACCGGGATTGTTTCCGGAAAGGCCGCTTTCAACTCCTTCATCTGCCCACCTCCTGTAAAAAATCAGAGTCTCCGCTGCTTGACATAGACTATATATCAACTCAGGAAACTCTGACAACCATTTTTCTTTCAAACTTTATCTTTCAAGCTTTTTCGTTCAGCCCTCTTTCGTCCAAATCTTTTCCGTCTTAGATTTTACGTATAAATCTTTTTCGCCAAACCTGTCCTTCCTTTAAGCTGCGTTTCGTGCAAGCTTTCTTTAAGAGGCGCCGTCATTCGATTACGTTTCCCGGGAGCTATAATAAAGGCGCCATGATGAAGGCTGATAGTCATTCTGCATACAAATGTTCTTGTTTTACGCATATTTAACGTCATAATGAAGATTTCAATTAGCAAGAAAAGACATAAGTGCAATATAATGCACGATAAAATGCAAATAATTACAGACTTTCACAATATTTTTTAATAGGAATGGGCAAAAGTGAATGATAGACTGGTATCAGACCGATACTCGAAGCCGGCTTTAACATTTTCCGCTTTGTTTCCGACGATGCAGCTCGGACCCGGACGAAAAACCGGCAGAAAAGTATAACGTTATATGTTTATTTTAAGGAGGAGAGACATGAAAAAGCGCAGTAAGGTTTTTGTATCCGGCACTGTAGCCCTGGCTATGGTAATGGGAACGGCTGCTTCAGCTCTGGCTGCCGGCCCGGGCGCCGTCACAAGCACGGAAGTAACCCAGCATGAAATCGACAGTTCTAAAATTTCACTGCAGATTGCGGAAGAAAGTATGGTTCTGCTTAAGAACGAGAATAATGCTCTTCCGATTGCTTCCGGCGGAAATATTGCTCTGTATGGTCTTGGCACCATCAAAACAGTAAAAGGCGGCACCGGCTCCGGCGCGGTAAACAACCGCGTTGTTTATCCGGACGGCGAAGTGATTGAAGGCACTGCCATCTGCTCAAGCATTCAGGATGGCTTTGAGAGAGCCGGCTACAACATTGTCAACAAAGGCTATCTGTCCGGTGTTTCCGCCGCTGTGGAAGGCGCCAGCACCAACATGATGAGTTCCTCCATGACGGCTGATCCGGCGCTGGATGAAGCCGTAGTAACGGAAGATGCCGCTCAGGCGGACACCGCCATTTATACCATCCGCCGCAATGCCGGCGAGGGCTCTGACCGTACACCGGCGCAGGGTGACTGGTATCTGACGGACGAAGAGCTGAATAATCTGAAGCTTCTGCGTGAAAAATTCAAGAAAGTGGTTGTTCTTCTGAACGTAACCTCCATCGACAGCTCCTGGATTGAGGAGAGCGGTGTGGATGCTGTTCTTCTGGTGGGCAACCCGGGTGAGCTTTCCGGCGATGCCGTGGTAGAAAATCTGAACGGTACCGTAACGCCTTCCGGCAAACTGGTAGATACCTGGGCAAAGGATATCAACGATTATCCTTCCACCAAATATTTCGGCAATATCAACCCGGACGATCCGTGGGGATCCCATGTTGAGTATTACAATGAAGGTATCTATGTTGGTTACCGCTATTTCGATACATTTGCTTCGGACAAGGTTAACTATGAGTTTGGCTATGGCCTTTCCTATACAACCTTCGACATCAGCGATGTTACCGTCCATGCGGACGCTGACAAGGTAACGGTAACGGCGAAGGTAACTAATACCGGTGACACCTACAGCGGCAAGGAAGTCGTTCAGGTATATTTTTCCGCTCCGGCAGGTGAGCTGGACAAACCTTACCAGGAACTGGCAGCCTACGGAAAGACGGATAATCTGGCACCAGGCCAGAGCCAGACTCTGACACTGACCTTCAATACAACGGATATGTCCTCCTACAGCGAGGCCAAGGCCGCTTATGTCATGGAACAGGGCGACTACATCATCCGTGTCGGCGACAGCTCCCGCAATACCACTCCGGCCGGCATTGTATCCCTCGACCAGACGGTTATTACCGAGCAGCTGACAAACCAGATGGTTTACAACCGTGAAGGCAAGGCGGCCGGCGGTGCAACCGGAAGAGGCACCCCGCCTTATGAAAATGTGGTCGATATCACACCGGAAGAAAACGCAGCAAATCTCGACCGGCTGACGGAAGAATTCAAGGAATCCGTTCAGAACGGAACCGCCTACAGCGATGGAAAAGACACCGCTGCCGCTGCCGCTGTTTCCGTATCCGGCGCTGATCTTGAAAACACAGAAGACACCGCTTATCCGGACGGCTCCAACGAAGATGTTCCGGTTTACATTTCCGCGACAACGGATGAGGACAGCCTGAATATCAGCGGATATAACTACGAAACCAATACGGCCTACAATGTAACTCCGGTTTATTTTGACGCGGACGGAAATGAAACATCCGAAAAACCGGATCAGCTGGCTGACTACAGTAAGTGCACACTGAAGGATGTTTACGACGGCACCATCACGCTGGAACAGTTTGTTTCCGGTATGTCCATTTCCGAGATGGCAGATATGGTAGAAGGCGGAAACAAGTCCAGCAAACCGGCTGGTCAGTCCGCAGGCGGTACTTCACCGAATACAATGACGATCAGTGATTCCGTTGATAAGGCAATTCTCGATAACTATGTACCGGGCGAAGCCGGCGAGACCGCCGGTCTTTACACGGAAAGCCGCCTGATTCCGAACACGACAAATGCCGACGGTCCGGCCGGCCTTCGTGTTTCCCAGAGTTTTGATGAAGACGGCACCACCTACTATCAGTACTGCACCGCCTATCCGGTAGGGCAGAACATTGCGCAGACCTGGAATACGGATGTTGCTTATGACATGGGTGAGTCCATCGGCAATGACATGGCAAATGCAGGCGTTGACGTTTGGCTGGCACCTGGCATGAACATCCACCGGAATCCTCTCTGCGGACGCAACTTCGAGTATTATTCCGAGGATCCGCTGGTTGCCGGTATGACCGCCGCTTCTGAATGTAAAGGTGTTCAGTCTGTACCGGGACGCGGAGTTACTTTCAAGCACTTTGCAGCAAACAACCAGGAAACCGACCGCAACAACTCCAACAGTATGGTTTCGGAGCGGGCTCTTCGCGAAATTTATCTGAAGGGATTTGAGATTGCTGTTAAGAGCAGCAAGCCGCAGAACATTATGAGTTCTTATAATGAAATCAACAATGTTCCGGCTGCCAACGATTATGAACTTCTGACCAACATTCTGCGCAAGGAATGGGGATTCGACGGTATGGTTATGACAGACTGGGGCGGCTCCGGCGGCTACTCCGATGCCAGAGCAATGCACGCCGGCAACGACGTCATCATGGCTGGTAAATCTGTCTCCAACATCACCGGATATATTGCGGACGCGGCTCCTTCCATCACGCTGGATGAGAATGGCATGGCTACCGACGGCGGCTATCCGTTCACCATGAGCAGCACGGTAACCTGGGGAACCACCGTTTACAACAGTGCCAATACCTTGTGGGGCGACTACACTCTGGATGCGGAAGGATCTGATTATTCCGTCACCACCACCAAAGATCTGTTTGATGGTGAAACCAGGCCGGTGGTTGTCTACACCCACAACGGCGCCAAAATGCTGACCGCGGTTGACCGCTCCTCCGATGCCAGCGAATTTGAATACTGGACCATTCGCGAGCTGTTCGATGGCAAGGATTATGAAGACGGCACTCACCTGCCCGGACTTATTGACAACGGCACCGGTTCCTACACAGAAGACGGCGATACTGTGACTTTGACCTACAAGCTGTCCAAGCTTTCTGATCAGGACAATGTTTCCACTCAGCAGGCTGCCGATTCTTCCAACGCCGGCTATCAGAAACCGTACTCCAAAGACATCCTGGGCAACGATGATGTCAATACGCTTACTCTTGGCGACCTTCAGAAGAGTGTGATCAACGTTCTGAGAATGGTCATTACCTCCAACAATTTTGCGAAGCTGATTGACGTTGAGCCCACCTCCTATACGCAGGACCGGGCAGATTCCCTGG
>ONLK01000100.1 GCA_900318615.1 uncultured Eubacteriales bacterium | reverse complement strand
ATCACCTAAATGTTATCTGAACATGTATTTTGCAAAGGAGGAGGTTTGGATGGCACGTCGTGATAAAGTAAACTATTACCTCGACCTGGCGGATGTTGTATCAAAGCGGTCCACCTGTCTGAGAAGGCATTACGGAGCAGTGATTGTCAAGAATGACGAGGTGATCTCAACAGGATACAATGGTGCCCCGAGAGGGAGAAAAAACTGCACGGATCTGGGATATTGCATCCGGGAAAAGCTCGGTGTACAGAGGGGACAGCGGTACGAGCTCTGCCGGTCCGTCCATGCGGAGGCGAACGCAATCATTTCCTCAGAGCGGGACAAGATGATCGGTTCGACCATCTATCTGTCAGGACGGGAAGCAGGAAGCGGAGAATACGTGCGAAATTCCTGCTCCTGCAGTATGTGCAAGCGTCTGATCATCAACGCCGGTATTGAGAAGGTGATTGTGCGGGATGATGATGAGCACTACAGAGTGATCCCGGTGCAGGAGTGGATTGACAACGATGAGTCTCTGACTGGAGAATTCGGATACTGACATCAAGATGGAGTATAGGGATGGAGAAGAGGGAGAGTTTTGGCTCAAGGCTTGGATTTTTGCTGGTCAGCGCAGGATGCGCAATCGGCATCGGTAATGTCTGGCGATTCCCGTTTATTACAGGACAGTATGGCGGAGCGGCTTTTGTCCTGCTGTACCTGATTTTTCTTGTCGTGATGGGCTGGCCGGTCATGACCATGGAGTTTGCCGTAGGGAGAGCCGCGAAGAAAAGCGCGGGAAAGTGCTTTCAGGCGCTGGCACCAGGCGGCGAGAAGTCCGGGTGGCGGTTTTATACCGTTTTTGCGATTATCGGCAACTATCTGCTGATGATGTACTATACGACGGTCTCCGGATGGATGCTGAACTATATGTTCAAGATGGCTTCCGGTCAGCTGTCCGGGCTTGCAGAGGATGAGGCCGGTCAGATCTTCAATTCCATGCTTGCAGATCCCCGGCAGATGGTGTTCTGGATGCTTGCTGTGACAGTGATCGGACTTCTGATTGTTGCGCAGGGCGTGCAGAATGGCGTGGAGAAGGTCACGAAGCCGATGATGCTGATTCTGTTTTTCCTGATGCTGATTCTGGCGATCCGGAGCATTACGCTGCCGGGTGCTGGCGAGGGACTGAAGTTTTATCTGGTCCCGGATTTCAGCCAGTGGAAAGGGACGGAGATCTTCAACGTCATCTTTGCCGCAATGGGACAGGCATTCTTCACACTGTCGCTGGGAATCGCCGCGCTCACGATCTTCGGCAGCTATATCGGCAAGGAAAAATCGCTTCCGGGCGAGTCGGCGATGGTGATCGTCCTTGACACCTTCGTGGCGATTATGGCCGGGCTGATTATCTTCCCGGGGTGTTCTGCCTACAATGTGAAAATGGACCAGGGCCCCGGCTTGATTTTCATTGCACTTCCGAAGGTGTTTGCCCGGATGAGGGGCGGCCGTTTCTGGGGAACCCTGTTCTTTCTGTTTATGGTGTTTGCCTCCCTGTCGACGGTGATCGCGGTGTTTGAAAACATCATTGCGATGAATATGGATGCATTCGGCTGGAAGCGGAAAAAATCGGTTCTGGTCAACGGGATCCTTCTGATTCTCTTATCGCTTCCGTGCGCGCTGGGCTATAATCTTCTTTCGGCGGTTCAGCCGCTGGGAGCAGGTTCCACGATCCTGGACTTTGAGGATTTTCTGGTTTCCAACAATATTCTGCCGATCGGCTCGCTGATCTATGTACTGTTCTGCACGAGGAAAAGCGGCTGGGGCTTTGATGCATTCCTGAAGGAAGCCAATACGGGAGACGGACCAAAGTTCAGCAGACGGTTCCGGTTCTACATGACCTATATTCTTCCACTCGGCATTCTGGCCATTCTGATCGGCGGGTATGTCCAGAAATTCGCCGGATGATCAGAAACTGAATCTGCTGCTGAGTTCGGATGACTGACGGCGGAAATATGGCCGGAGGCATGCCGGAATCTGGAGAGAGGTGAAGTTTGAAAAGGATGAACATTTGGAAGGATATGGAAGCAGGCAGCCTTCAGCGGAAATTATGGCGCAATGCAATGACGATTCTGCTTCTTGTATTTTTATGTATATGCATGTGCCCGGCTGCAGCATTTGCTGAAAATGGGGAAATTCAGGGTACAATCCAGCGGACGCTGAAAAGAGAACCGCTTCCTGTGCGCGGCAGATGGAGAAGGGTCAGAAAAAGATACCGTTTTGTCTCCTCGGACGGCAGACCGCAGAGGGGGTGGCTGAAGACAGGAACACGGATCTATTATCTGGATCAGGGTGGATTCCGCGTAACGGGACAGGTCAGGATTGGGAAAAAATACTATTTCTTCAGGAAGAATGGCGTCCAGCGCTTCGGCTATATCAAAATCGGAAAAGCAACATACTTTTTTGATCCGGCGGGCCACGGGGCGAGGGACTCCTCGATTGTCGTTGTCCGCGGAGTGCCGAATACGGCACCGATGGCTGAACCGCCGGAGGATCTGGTGACCGTACGGAATACAGCCCTGAATCTGCAGTTTGATGAAAGCGGAGCATTCTATGACAACAAAGGATACCAGATTCAAAAGGCCACGCTTCGCAGTTTTCTGACCAAAGCGCTGCTTCCGGTCGGAAAGACAATGTATATCTGGGGAGGCGGATGGGAATCCGGTGCCGGAAAGGGGCCGCACAACGGCAGCATTGAGGCGACTACAATCGGGGTATCTCCGAGGTGGGAACAGTTTTTCAGAAAGGCAAACAAGTCCTATAATTTCAAAAACTTCCGGTATTTGTCCCACCTTGGGCTTGACTGCTCGGGCTATGTAGGGTGGGTGCTTTACAATACATTCAATTCTGTCAGCGGACATGGAGACTATGTCATGCTGGCGCAGAACATGGCAAAGACATACGCCGGCTGGGGATGGGGAACCTATTCATCCGCGGGAAGCTTCAGAGATTTCAGACCGGGGGACATCATGAGCCTTCGGGGAGGACATGTCTATATTGTTCTGGGACAGTGCAGCGACGGGAGTGTTGTTCTTGTGCATTCGAGCCCGAAGGGAGTCATGATCACAGGAACTGCGACAAGACGAGGGAAAAAGAAAAGCCGCGCCGTGAGGCTGGCGGTCAGATATATGAAAAAGTATTTTCCGCGCTGGTACAGAAGGTATCCGGACAGCAGCAGAGGAACGAGCTACCTGACCGATTATTCCAGGATGCGCTGGGCGCTGAGCGGGAATCGAAGCGTTTTGTCTGATCCGGACGGCCTTGCAGAAATGAACGCAGGACAGGTGCTGAGTCTCCTTTTAGGGCCGGCATGAACAGAAGGAACCGGCTGGCGGCTGTACGCCTGCCGAAGAGAGAATTCGGACAGATGGAAAGCCAGCTTCTCTGACAGCGGTGTCTGAGAGGCTGGCTTTATGGAAGAACGGATGCAGTTTTTTAGGTTTCAGGCTCTGAAGTCAAAGAAAGCTTTGACAGGGACATCGAGCGCATCGGCGATGTCGAAAAGCTTCTCGAGAGAAATGGATGTGGGCATGTTCGGGGCTTCCAGGTTGCTGATATGTGTCCGGCTGAGGCCGGAAGCTTCTGCGAGCTCCTGCTGGGTATATCCTTTTAATTTCCTGTAGTATGCGATTGTCAGTCCAAGCTGCTTGAACTGACCGAGCCTTTCATTCTTCATGTTACTCCCTCCTTCGATTGTGATCAGCGAAGATGATACTATTATAAACTGAATGACGAGAATTTCACTACTAATTTAACCTAATTTAATCAAAATTCTATAAAAAATACAAAAATCATATAATTTATGACAGGAGGAACGCAATGAAAAAGGTATTGATCTTTCTGGCAGACGGTTTTGAGGAGGTCGAGGGGCTCACCCCGGTT
>ONLK01000038.1 GCA_900318615.1 uncultured Eubacteriales bacterium | reverse complement strand
GATCTGAAGGGAGACGAGCGTCACGCCAGGGATTGGGTTGATCATCTGAAACTTTTCTCGCTGCTGGCCAATGTGGCCGATGTCAAATCGCTGGTTATCCATCCGGCATCCACCACGCACGCGGAGAACACGCCGGAAGAACTGCTGGATCAGGGCATCAGGCCAAACACCATCCGCCTGTCCATCGGCACCGAACATATCGATGATATCATCGCAGACCTTGAGGAGGCATTCGAGGCGGTTAAGTGAAGCCGGAAGCATCTGCCGCATTATCGCAGCCGGAGGCAGACCTTGAGGAGGCATTCGAGGCGGTTAAATGAAGCCGGACGCCCCGGAATGTGGCGGCTGACTGAAAAACAGCACGCAGGCTTCCTCTGAACTGCGGCGCAGGCGGTGAGGTTCGGTTCATAACATCTGACATCATAAATTCTATTGGCTGTGACCAGCCGCTTCTGCAATGATCTTTTGTACTGCTGTAATCATTTCCCGGATACTGCGGACGGTATAATCGGGGGTGTGTTCGGGCATACTGTCTGCGGTTTTTTCTGCCTGGTCCCGCGCGAGCCAGATGGTTTTCCATCCGACACCGGCAGCGGCGTCGATGTCATGGACAGGGCTGTCGCCAATGTACCACAGGTTCCGCGCGGCAGAGGAGAGGCCAAGCTTATTTTCCGCGTAGCGGAAGATGGCCGGATCCGGTTTGCTGACCCCGGCTTCTTCGGAGATGATGCAGCGTTCACGGGGAATCCAGTGTGCAAGACCCAGCGAAGTGTATTTGATTAACTGATGACTGGTTTTTCCGTTTGTGATGATGCCCATCCTGCAGCCGGCGCTGCAGATGTAGTTGAGAAGCTGCCGTTCATCCTCGCCGAGCACGAGATGTGCCTGTTCCCAGGCATACTCCTTCTGGAATGCCATTGCCTGATCATCATTGAGCGGGAAGGAAAAATCCCGCGCTGCCGCCTTTATCCGGTACACATACATCTCTTCCATTGAAACCTCGCCGTTCATGCTGGCTTCAAAAAGTTCATAGCCGTGAAAGCGGAAACGGATAAAAAAATTGTGCCACTGCTCATCGCTCCAGCGCTGCGGACCGAAGACCCGCTCCCAGGCTTTTCGCAGCGGAACAGAGCGGTCATACAGCGTATCATCGACATCGAACACAAAAACCGGCTTTCCGGAAGCAGGAGGGCTTTCCCTTCGGTGAGCAGCGAAGCGGTTGTACAGCGTATCCTGAACATTGGATATGAAAACCGGCTTCCCGGAAGCAGGAGGGCTTTCGGAAGCCGGAGTATTGCTTTGAGATAGTTCTGATCTTTTCATAATAATCCGAATAATCTGATTCTTATTTCTGCGGGATATCCATCGCTGGCTGACTCATTTCATCCAGAAGATTTTTCTTGATGTTGTAAAGCCTGGAGGAAAGATCCACATATACCTGGTGCGGGTTGTAAAATCGTCTGGTTTCGTCCCAGAGGGTTTCTTTTTCTCTGGTGCAGATGTCACGGATTTCCATGACGGTCGGAGAGGTGTACACGCACTCGCCATTCTGGAATACCGGAACGAGCAGCTCACGCATCTCATAGGTGCCGCCCCACAGCTTTGTCTTCTTCCAGGTTTCAAGCGGATCGAAGATCAGCAGATCTTCGTTTGGATCGAACTTTTCATCGGCCAGGCAGATCAGATCCGCACGGATTTTGTGACTTGCCTTATCGTAGATACGATAAACGGTCTTATTGCACGGGTTTGTGATCTTTTCTGTGTTTTCGGATAGTTTGATCTTCGGAATGAAGTTTCCGTTTTCATCTTCCACGGCAGCCAGCTTGTAAACACCGCCGAACGCAGGGTTATCTGCAGATGTAATCAGGCGGGTGCCAACTCCCCAGGAGTCGATCGGTGCTCCCTGACTTAACAGAGACTGAATCAGATATTCATCCAGATCGCTGGACGCGGCAATCCTGGCATCGGTAAATCCGGCTTCATCGAGCATAGCCCTCGATTTCTTGGTCAGATAAGCCAGGTCACCGGAATCGATGCGGATGCCGTAGTTTTTCAGTTCAATGCCGGACTCGCGCATTTCTTTAAATACCTGGATGGCGTGCGGAACACCGCTTCGAAGAACATCGTACGTATCAACAAGAAGTGTGCAGGCATACGGATACAGCTTTGCATACTCGCGGAAAGCGCTCAGTTCATCCGGAAAGCTCATGATCCAGCTGTGTGCATGCGTGCCCAGAACCGGAACATGGAACAGCTGGCCGGTCAGAACGTTGGAAGTGCCGACACATCCGCCTATGACAGCCGCTCTGGCTCCGTAGGTTCCGGCGTCCGGACCTTGTGCGCGGCGCAGTCCGAATTCCATAACACCGCTGCCTTTGGCTGCGTAAACTACGCGGGATGCCTTGGTGGCAATCAGGCTCTGATGATTGATGATGTTCAGAATGGTAGTTTCAAGCAGCTGCGCCTGCATAATCGGGGCAACTACTTTAACCAGAGGCTCACGCGGGAAAACAACCGAACCTTCCGGGATGGCGTAGATATCTCCGGTGAAGTGGAAATTAGAAAGATATTCCAGAAAGTCTTCATCGAACAGATTAAGAGAACGCAGATACTCGATATCCTCCATTGAGAAGCTCAGGCGTTTGACATAATCAATAACCTGTTCCAGCCCGCAGGAGATGGCGTACCCACCGTTGCATGGATTGGTGCGGTAAAAGGCATCAAAAACCACGCGCTCTGTCATGTGGTTCTTGAAGTAGCCCTGCATCATCGTAAGCTCGTACAGGTCCGTCATCAGTGAGATATTCATCGTACTCATTTTATCTCAAATTCCTCCTCAGATTTAGCGCCGGATGTCCGGCCGTTCTTTACAATCTGAAGTTAGTATACCAGAAATAAACGGCAATGAAATAAAATTTTCATATTTCATTATTTATGCTTGCATTCTCTGAAACAATTAGATATAATAGCGATTGTCGTCAGATGAACGGCATTTGAAAATCTGAAAAGCGTATAGGGCTATCGCCAAACGGTAAGGCAACGGACTCTGACTCCGTCATTTCAAGGTTCGAATCCTTGTAGCCCTGCTATGGAAACTGCATTTACATAAACATGTAGATGCAGTTTTTTTTTACAGCATAGGATTCAAAGACACATTGTCGGTTGATTTACAAAAGGCAGGAAGTAAAATGAGGTATGAATTCAGGGATACGGTTCGCTTCAGCGAGGTGGACGAGAGCGGATATCTGACACTGACAGCGCTGGTAAATTATTTTCAGGACACAGCCATCTTTCAGTCAGAAAAAGGAGGCATAGGGTTTGACTATTTAAAACCAAAGAATCAGGCATGGCTGCTGGCTTCCTGGCAGATTGAGATTGACCATATGCCGGTTCTGTGTGATGAGATTACGGTTGCTACCTGGACCTATGAGTTTAAGGCGTTCTATGGATATCGAAATTTTGTTCTGTATGATGCGCAGGGAAACAAGGCTGCCTGGGCGAACAGCGTCTGGTTCCTGTGTGATACAAAATATCAGATGCCGGTTAAAATTGACGAGCGCTCTCTGGCTGTGTATGGCACGGAGCCCAGAATAGAGATGGAATATCTGCCGAGAAAAATTGCACTGCCCGGCCTTGGCATCACAGAAAACGGAAGCACAGAGGGAAAAACACAGGAAGCCTTCGGAACAGAGGGAAAGATACAGGAAGCCTTTAAGATAGAAAAACATCATCTGGATACGAACCACCACGTTAACAACGGGCAGTATATTGATATGGCAGTTCAGTATCTGCCGCAGGACGCACAGGTAACACGGGTGCGCGCCGAGTACAAGATGCAGGCTCATCTGGGAGATGAGATGGTTCCGGTAGTTTTTGAGGATGGAAAACTCTGGACCATAGCGCTGAACAACCGGGAAGGGAAAGCATATGCGGTTGTTCAGCTTACAATAAAGTAAAAACGGGAAGAGTTAAAACGGCATCCGCAGAAACAATACACGAATATCATTTCGGAAGATAGCGGAATGGCCGGTTTAGGGAGTACAGATCCCGGATGTCATCCGGACAATATGAATAATAGTTAGAAAAGGACGGTATATCATGATTAAGCCAGGAGAAAGTCAGGAACTTAGAGTTGTTAAGATGGTTACCTTCGGAGTGTATCTTGCGGATGAGGAGGATACACAGAAGGCAGGGGAGATAGAGAACCGGACAGATGGCAGGAAGGCGAACAGAAAGGCGGACCGGGAAGACAATCATATCGGGACGGTTCTTCTTCCGAAACGGGAGGTACCGGAGGGAACGCAGATCGGTGATACACTGACAGTTTTTATATATAGGGATTCACAGGACAGGCTGATTTCTACGATGGTGCAGCCCAAAGTGACACTGTATCACACAGGTCTGCTGACAGTAAAACAGGTAACAAGGATCGGTGCATTTCTGGACTGGGGACTGCCGAAGGATCTGCTTCTGCCTTTCCACGAGCAGACACGTAAAGTTGGTGAAGGTGAGGAAGTACTTGTCTCACTCTATCTGGATAAGAGCAACCGGCTGGCAGCAACGATGAATGTATATCCGTATCTGCGCAAGCATTCACCCTATCAGGTCGGAGATGTAGTCAAAGGCCGTATTTACCAGACGAGTGACAACTTTGGTGTTTTTGTCGCTGTCGATGATATGTTCAGTGCACTGATCCCGAAGAAGGAGGCACAGGGACAGTTCCGCATTGGAGATGTAATTGAGGCACGTGTGACGGGGGTCAAAGAGGACGGAAAGCTCGATCTCAGCCCGCATAAAAAGGCATATTTGCAGATGGACGACGATGCGGAGCTTGTACTTAAGGTGATCGATGAATATGACGGTGTACTGCCATTTTCCGACAACGCCAGCCCGGAGGTGATCCGCCACGAATTCGGCCTGTCCAAGGCAGCATTCAAGCGCGCCGTCGGACACCTCATGAAGGAAGGAAAAGTCAGGCTGGAAGACAGCAGGATCTATCGGATTTAAGGAAATAAAAGCACGATGCAGCCAGGCCTGGAGGTGTGCACTGCCCTGACACATGGGATGGACGCGGCGAGAGGCTTCGCGTCAACCAAACCCACCGCCGCGGGCTTGCTTTGGAACACGCCCATTTCTTCAGAAAATGTTAATTGCATTGACTTTTATGCCATCTTATAATTAAAGGCAGGTAGTTGCGACTGATCCGGGTAGTTAATAAGGAGGTTTTCATGCGCAGGGTTTCAAATGTGTTCGTCTGGCTGGGCGCTGCCGCCGTATGTGCCGTTATGACATGGATAACCATGGATTCAAGCCTTTCTGCCGTCATTTCCAATCTGGCATTTCTGGCAGTCATGGCAGTCATTATTCTCATTGCGGCGGCATTCGGCTTCAGGCGTATGAACAAGACGATCGGAGGACTGAATACCGCTCAGGAAAAGCTGGTTTCTGTCTATAAGAACAGAAATGAACTGGTTGATATCACCAAACCGGGAGCGGAAATTTTCCGGGTGGAGTATCTGGACCGCAAGTACCAGGAATACCTGGGATATCTGAGAAAAACAAACAGCCCCTGTGACATCGGCGATTATATCGGGGAGTATGAGATCAATAACTATACACACCGCAGACTGGTGGAGATGGTTCCGGATATTCTGACAAGTCTTGGTATTCTCGGTACGTTTATGGGTCTGGTGTGGGGGCTTCGCGGCTTCAATCCGGTTTCGTACGAGGCGATGGCAAGTTCCATCACATCCCTGATCAACGGCATCAAGGTGGCCTTCATCACCTCCATCTACGGTATTGTGCTGGCGCTGGCTTTTCAGTATACGCTGCGCGGCAAGCTGACGGGAATGTCGGAGGCATTGGACGGCTTCATTGACAAATATTATCTGTGCGCGGTTACACCGACAGATGCGACAGCGATGAACCATATTCTGGCAAATCAGCATGAACAGATCAAGGCTACGCAGTCCCTCGGTGCAGATGTAGGAGAGCAGGTAGCGTCATCGGTGGCGGAGCATATGGACCCGCTGATCAGCAATATAATGCAGAGTATGCAGACACTTACGGATACGATGACCGGCACGCAGGAACAGGTGCTGGAGAATGTAGCCGTCAGGGTTTCAAATGCTATGAAAAAGGAATTTGTTTCCGAATTTGCTGAAATGCGCACGATATTGAAGGAAACAAATAATGCTGAAAAAGAATTCCTGAAGAATCTTCAGGCAGCCCAGGACGAGTTTCACAGGAACATGGCAGCGGGCTCGGATGCGCTGAACCGTGCACTGAAGCAGACTGCTGCCGAGAATTCGAAGATGTCGCAGTCTCTGAATGAACAGCAGGAATATATGCGTGAGTTTGCGGGATATATGTCCCGGGCTATGCAGAGTATGAGCGATGTCAGCGAGGCAAACGCGAAAGCCGGGGCAGCCATGAACACACAGCTGGAGGCTATGAACCGTATTCTTCAGCAGACAATTGATTATGAGCAGAATGCACAGAACGCTGCAGCCCAGGCATCGGCAAAGGCAAAAGCGGCAGATGCCGCTGCGGACCGTGCCGAGGAGCCGGTACAGAGAACGAAGATCGATGACATCAGTGAACTTACAGGCCGCCTGGATGACGTGATTATTCTCCTTGAGAAGCAGAACCGTCAGATCCAGCAGCAGCAGTCGAAAAAGAGGGGATTCTTCAGATGAGAAAAGTCGGAAGACGGAGAATGGACGATTCCAGCGGCCATAACGTCTGGCGATCTTACTCGGACATGATGTCCGGGCTTTTACTGCTGTTTATTCTGATCATGGCCGTGTGCCTCCTTCAGGCGCAGAAGAATTACACGGAGAAGCTGGCGGAACAGGCATTGGCCAGTCAGACGCAGAATCAGCTGGAAGAAAGTCAGAATACGGTAGCCCAGCAGGAAAGTGAGCTGGCTGACACCAAGGCGCAGCTGGATGAGCAGGCAAGTCAGCTGAATGAACAGCAGGATCAGCTGGCCAGGCAGACGTCTGCGCTGGAAAAGCTTCAGAAAGAGCTGGAAAGCAAGCAGGTGACACTGAGTGAACGGGAAAGTGAACTGAATGCCAGTCAGAGCCTGATCGCACAGCAGGAAAGTGAGCTGGCTTCCAGCCAGGCACAGCTGGACGAGGCGAACGATCTTATGGAGCAGCAGCAGGCAAGGATCGATCAGATTATTGGCGTCAAGGCAAATCTGATTTCAGCTCTTTCCACGGAATTTAAGAATAACAACATCAATGTAGCTATTGATGAGCAGACCGGCGCCATTTCACTGGACGCGAGCGTTCTGTTTGACTTTAACGAAAGCGTTCTGACGGACGCGGGCAAGAAAGCGCTGGACCAGATCCTGCCGACCTACTGCAGCGTACTTTTAAGCGAGGAGTATGCAGGCTATATCGCTGAAATCATCATCGACGGCTATGCCGATACCACCGGCGATTATATTACGAATCTGCAGCTTTCGCAGGATCGTGCGTATGCCGTGGCACAGTATCTTTACGATCTGCGCGGATCTTTCCTCAGCAGCGAGAAAGGTGATGCGCTGCTTTCCATGCTGACGGCGAACGGAAAATCATCCAGTAACCCGATTATGAATGAAGATGGAACGGTGAATGATGACGCATCACGCCGTGTTGAGGTAAAATTCCGTTTGAAAGATGAGGAGATGCTGGAGGAACTGCAGCAGCTGATCAATGAAAGCCAGACCGGCACCCAGACCAGTACGAACAGCGAAACTGCGGAAACCGCGGCGTCCCCGGATGCAGACAGCGCTTCCTGAAAGAAGCGCTCCCGTGACGTTTGATGTATGCGGCGCTTTCGGACGGCAGCGCTCCCGTGACGTTTGATGCATGCGGCGCTTTCGGACGGCAGCGCTCCAGGCGGAGGAACAGCAGGTTATGACGCCTGGCTCTGACAGCATCATCATTAAGAGGACAGGAAAACCATGTGCAGAAAAATACATGCCAGACGCAGGGCAAGGGAAAAAGCGGCCATGGCCGGACTTTCCTTTGCGGGTAAGGTTCAGTATCGCAGGAAGAAAGTAAACAGACGAATCAAAACGTTTAAGACGATTAATAAAATTCTGGGGAAACTGCTTTAAGCGGGGATAACGCTTTCAAGGAGAGAACTGCTCTGACATATGGGAAGATAAGAAAGGAACAGTATGGGTGGTTTTAAGGACATCATCGGACACGAAGATACAATACAGCATCTTCAGAATGCGATAAAAAAGAATATGGTCAGTCACGCCTACATTCTGCAGGGGCCGGAGGGATCCGGCAAGATGATGCTTGCGGAGGCTTTTGCCCAGACGCTGCAGTGCAGTCAGCGGTCGGACCCGCCCGACGCCTGCGGAACCTGTCGTTCCTGCCATCAGGCGCAGACGCACAATCATCCGGATATTCTGTATGTTCAGCATGAAAAGCCGGCGCTGATCAGCGTCAGCGAGGTTCGTACGCAGCTGGTCAGTGACGTTCAGGTAAAGCCATATTACGGGAATCGGAAAATTTACATTATGGAGGATGCGGACAAGATGAATCCGCAGGCCCAGAATGCGCTTTTGAAAACACTGGAGGAGCCGCCGGAATATGTCACCATTCTGCTTCTGACGACAAACGCGCAGATGCTGCTGGACACGATCCGCAGCAGATGTGTTCTCCTTAATCTGAAAAGCGTTCCGGATGAAAAAATTACCCGGTATCTGATGGATCAGCTGAAAGTTCCGGACTATCAGGCAAAGCTGTGCACGGCGTTTGCCCAGGGCTCGGTAGGAAAAGCAATGCAGCTGGCCTCGTCCGATCATTTTAATGAGATACGCTCAAACGCCATCACACTGGTGCGCCGGGCGAAACAGCTGGATGTATCTGAATTGGCACAGATGGCAAAATCGATGGAAGAATACAAAATCTCCATCTACGATTTTCTGGATATTTTATCTGTATGGTATCGTGACGTCCTTTATTTCAAGGCATCGCGTGACCCGAACGGTATTGTGTTTCAGGATCAGGTTAAACAGGTGCGTCAGAACGCGCAGGTAAGCTCTTACCAGGGCATTGAAACGATCCTTCAGGCGATCGGAAAGGCGAAAGATCGCCTGAAAGCCAACGTTAATTTTGATCTGACCATGGAACTTCTCTTCCTTACCATTAAGGAAAATTAAAAGAAACATCAGTCAGGAGAAATAGGCAGAATGATTAAAATTGCAGGAGTCCGCTTTCGGAACGCAGGAAAGGTATATTATTTTGATCCGAAAGATTTTGATATAAAAAACGGGAGCCACGTCATAGTGGAGACAACCCGCGGCATTGAGTACGGAACTGTTGTCGGCAGCGTTATCGAAGTGGAGGATGACAGGATATCCCAGTCGCTGCGTGCAGTGATCCGTGTAGCTACACCCGAGGATGAGGCGCATGTGGCAGATAATCAGGCAAAGGAAAAGGAAGCCATGATGATCTGCCGGGAAAAAATAAAAAAGCGCAATCTGGAGATGAAACTGATTGACGCCGAGTATACATTTGATAACAGTAAAATCCTGTTCTATTTCACGGCAGACGGCCGCATTGACTTTCGCGAACTGGTCAAGGATCTGGCGGCTGTATTCAGAACCAGAATCGAGCTTCGCCAGATTGGCGTGCGCGATGAAACGAAGCTGCTTGGCGGCCTTGGCATATGCGGCCGTGAACTTTGCTGCTCAACTTATTTGAAGGACTTTGTTCCGGTATCCATCCGGATGGCGAAGGAGCAGAATTTGTCGCTCAACCCATCTAAAATCTCGGGCGTCTGCGGCAGGCTGATGTGCTGCCTCAAATATGAGGAAGACACCTACGAATATCTGAACAGCATGCTTCCCTCAATAAATGAGGAAGTTACAACGAAGGAGGGACGTGTTGGCAGGGCAAATGAGCTGGATGTTCTCGGGCAAAAGGTAAAAGTTTTATTCGAGGACGGGGAGGATAGAGAAATCATTGAATATCCGGCACAGGAGCTGACGTTTGTTCCCCGCGCCAGACGCAAAGGCGACCGCAGGAATAATCAGAACAAAAAGGACCGCTCTTCACGCTATTCTTCGGATACGGATAATGAATTTTCCGATGCAAATGAATCAGATGCCAATAAAGAGAACCCTCAGAAAAACAGCAGGCCGGTGAACCGGGACAGCGGGAACGATAACCGGAAAGAGCCGGAGGGAAATTCCGATGGAAATGACGTGAATGCTCTCATGACCGTAAATATTGTGCAGGCAGTGGATCCTTCTGAAGATGTATCTGAGGAGGAACTGATCCGCGATTTTGCCGGCGAGGAAAGTCCTTTGGAAGCGGCACAGGAGGACAGGGAAGAGGAAGTGCTGGTGCGCAGCCTTGAAAATGAGGATGCTCTTGATAAGCAGGAAACGCTGGATGATGACATTGGCGGCGTCGAGATCGGGCAAGGCGCACTGACAGCTGTCTGTGAAGCTGTGGAAGCGGCAGCCGGAGAAGAAATAAAGGCGGAAGCAGAAAAAGAAACGGAAGCAAAGGAAGCAGAAAAAGAAACGGAAGCAAAGGAAGCAGAAAAAGAAACGGGAGTAAAGGAAGCAGAAAAGACGAATGATTTTGAGGTTCGTACGGCGAAAGACAGGCTTGAAAATCACAGACCCCGCCATGGTTCGCGCATCGAGAATCACGAGGGAAGACTGAAGCGTGATGACTGGGGCCGCCGGCAGGAACGGGAGAAACCTCTGAGCAGGTCCCAGAGTACGTACCCGGCTCAGAAGGACCGTCCGCAGCGGCAGCGGCCTGGCGATTCGAAAGACCGCTCTTTGTATCAGAAAGCGGCGGACGCGAAAGATCAGGAACAGCCGGGATCAAGAACCCGGGACCGCAGGGACCATTTCCAGGGGCAGAGAACCTGTGAGCGGAGAGACCGCACCCCGGATCTGAGAGGCGGCGATCAGAAAAAACGGCAGATGGATGTACAGCCGGATGGCCGTCAGGATACAAAGAATGAAGGGGACGGCATTCGAAACGACATACGGAGCGACAGCCGCAGCAACAGCCGGAATGACATACACAGCGACAGCCGAAACGGCGGCCGCAGCGACAGCCGCCGGCCGCGGACAGGCCGGATCCGCAGGGATACCGGCTCCCGGCAGGCAAATTCTTCCAATGACATGCTTCTGAAAACGGATCTGGCCAGTGCCCTGAGAGCAAAACAGCTGCCGGCATCATCGGGAGAAAGCAGCCCGAACCGGCATGCTCCGGATGGTACGAACCGATATGAAAGCCACGGAAACAAACCGAGGCACCATCACCGCCCCTATACAGAGAACGGCGCTGTGACGCACAGACGCCGGGAAGAGGATGGAAATGCAGACAGAAATGGAAACGGCGGAAACAATGCAGAGTAATCCTGAGGAGAAGAGGCAGAATGCGCAAGAATATCTTCGGGATGGTGAGCGCCTGGATGATCTTCAGCGGGACGGCTATCAGATCATTCAGAATCCGCGGCTTTTCTGTTTTGGCATGGATGCGGTGCTGCTATCTTCGTTTGCTGTGGTTAAGCCCGGAGAAAGGGTGCTGGATCTTTGCTCCGGAAATGGCGTGATCCCCATTTTGCTGAAGGCAAAGAGCCGGGGAAAAACGTTCAGCGGGCTGGAAATTAATGAAATGAACGTGGATATGGCCCGAAGGTCCGCACTGCTCAACGGAATTGAAGATTCCGTGAGGGTTGTACAGGGGGATATTAAGGAGGCTGACAGGATTTTCCCGGCGGCCTCTTTTGATGTGGTCACCTGCAATCCGCCGTACATGACGGGAGGGCGGGGACTTCTCAATGAGAAAAGCGACCGGGCAATTGCGCGGCATGAACTCCTTTGTACATTTGAGGATGTGGCGCACAGTGCGCAGCGGATGCTTCGTCCCGGTGGGAGATTTTATCTGGTTCACCGCCCATCCCGGCTTCCTCAGATTATTCGCAATCTGTGCGCGTGCGGACTGGAGCCCAAGCGTATGCGGCTGGTCTACCCGTTTTCGGATAAGGAAGCCAACATGGTTCTCATAGAGTCAGCCCGCGGGGGCCGCCCGGAAATGAAGCTGGAAAAGCCGCTGATCATATACCGCAGTCATGACGGCTCCGGCGTATATACGGATGAAGTCAGAGAAATGTACAACATGCAGAAAATGAAGGAACACGAAGAAACCGCGTTAACATGCAGAAAATGAAGGAACACGAAGAAAACGCGTTAACACGCAGAAAATAAAATGAACACGCAGAAAGCGAATTATCTGAGAAAGAGCTGAGAATATGGCGGGTAAATTATATCTGGTGGCAACGCCGATCGGCAATATGGAGGATATGACATTCCGGGCGGTACGCATCTTAAAGGAAGTTGACCTGATTGCGGCAGAAGATACGCGCAATTCGATGAAGCTGCTCCGTCATTTTGATATTCACACCCCGATGACCAGCTATCACGAATTCAACAAGATCGACAAGGCCTACACTCTGATTGAAAAGCTGAAACAGGGGGCTGATGTCGCGCTGATTACGGATGCCGGCACACCGGGGATCTCGGATCCCGGAGAAGATCTGGTACGGCTTGCCTCGGAGGCAGGGATCGGGATTACCAGCCTGCCCGGCTGTTGCGCCGCGGTTACGGCGCTTACGATATCTTCCCTTCCGACCCGGAGATTCTGCTTTGAAGCTTTTCTTCCTGCGGATAAAAAGGAGAAGGAGCAGATCCTGGAGGAACTGAAGACGGAAACCAGGACGATTATTATTTATGAAGCCCCGCACCGGCTGGTGCGTACACTGAAGGAACTGGAGAATGCGCTGGGAGACCGGCGGATTACACTTTGCCGCGAGCTGACAAAGAAACATGAGGAAGCCTTCTGCACCACGTTGTCCGGAGCACTGAAACGCTATGAGACCGTGGAGCCGAAGGGCGAATGCGTCATTGTCATGGAAGGGCGCAGCCGCCGGGATATCCGTGAGGAAGAACAGCGATCCTGGGAAAACAAAAGTCTCGGTGAACACATGGATATTTATCTTAAGCAGGGAATGAGCCGGAAGGATGCCATGAAGGCTGTAGCCAGGGACCGCGGCGTGTCCAAAAGCGATATTTACCGCCAGCTGCTTGGGGAACAAAACAGGGAAGAGCCGCCATCCCGGGCATAACCGGCGAAGGTGTGTCCGCGTTGAATAATGGTAATGTTTGTGCTAGTATTTTTTTGTCAGAATTTTACTGTTAACCGGTTATTGAATATATTTAGTTCGCTTTAGAAGGAATTTTCATGTCAGATCAGTTATCAGCCCCTAACACAAAAGTAAATACAAAGCTGTCCGCGGAGGATGCATACGAGAAAGCGATGGAGCATCTTAAGGCGGATGAGCTGGCGGTTCAGTACCGCTACAGAAGTTCAAATCTTCGGACAGCGGCAGAATTTTTCGAACTGGCCGGAGATTATCAGGATGCGTCACAGCACGCGGCTTTGTGCCGTGAAATGGCGGAGAAGGCCGAAGAGGAAGGGAAAGCGGATGTGTGCAGGGCGGTCCGGGAGCGCGAAAAGATAGCGAAGAAGGATGATGAATGGGCCAGCATGCAGAAGGACCTTGAAAAGCTGGGGGATTATCCCGCGGCGAAGGAAGAATTAAAGAAGGTTCTTCAGGTTCGCAGGAAAAAGGCGCGTAAAAGCAAGGTCATCCGCAGTATTGTGCTGGCGGTGATTATCCTTGCGGCAGCCGGCATCCCGGCAGGAATACACAATGGCTTTTTCAAATACATGATGGGCTGGATTTACAGTAAGGCAGATATGTACAGCATGGCGGAAGCGGCCTACAGGAAGGCACATGGTTTCGCGGACAGCGGGGAAAAGCTGAAAGCGGAGCGGCTGAGGCACCTGGATGCGGCCGAAGTGGGAGATGACGTTCCGTACGGGGATTATACCTGGAAGATCCTTTCCCGTGAGGACGGAAAAATCGTCATGATTGCTTCCGCCCTGAAGGAGGACAGTGATTTTTACGGGCAGCCTTTTAATAAAGACGACGCCGATGTCACCTGGGAGGACAGTACACTTCGAAGCTGGCTGAACGGAGAAATTTACGAGGACGGCTTTGCTGATTACGAAAAGGAGCATATGCTGCTGCAGACAGCGGAGGAATCCGGAAACCAAGAGTACGGGACAAAATATAAGAGCGCCGGCGGTGACTATCTCACGATCCTCAGTGCGGAAGAAACGGACGGCTATAAGGACGAGATCGGGTCGCTGAGCGGAACCTGGTGGCTTCGAACCCCGGGCAACGCGGAAGATACGGCGGCAGTCATGTCGGCAGATCATACCGTGCTTTATTATGGATATCCGGTTGATTATACAGAATTGTACGTCCGTCCGGTAATCACCATCGAGGACGGATGGATGGAAGAGGAAGAGTGAAACGCACATATGAGTACGCTTAAATTCCGGATACGAATGTTTATCAAATATAAAGGCCTGATCCGGGAACTGGTATCCAGAGACCTGAAGCTGAAATACAGAAGGAGCTTTCTGGGGTATCTGTGGAGCATCCTGAATCCGCTGCTGGTTATGATCGTCATGACCGTCGTATTCTCAGCTATGTTCAGCCGGAACATTGAGAACTACCCGGTATACCTTCTGATCGGCCGTATGACCTTTGATTTCATGACAACAAGCACGAATCAGGCTATGAATTCCGTGACCGGCAATGCCGCGCTGCTGAAAAAGACATATATTCCGAAATATATTTTTACCGTGGCGAAGGTGACCAGCGCCCTGGTGGATTATGCATTTTCACTGGGGGCACTGATCATCGTTATGATTTTTACCCGGACACCGTTCCATCTGAGTATGCTGCTGATTCCGATTTTGATGATTCAGCTGTACATATTCTGCCTGGGCGTGGGGTTTTTGCTGGCGGAGCTGAATGTTTATTTCCGCGATATTCAGTACATTTACAAGGCCATCACAACCGCCTGGATGTATCTGACGCCTATTTTCTATCCGATCGACATCCTGCCTGCCGGACTGAGACTGATGATTGAGAACGGCAACGCGATGTATTACTACATTATGCAGTTTCGTATCATTGTACTGGAGGGAGTTCTTCCATCGGCGAAGCTTTTTGTCGGCGGCTGGGTTTTTGCGCTGGCCATGTTTGCGATCGGGCTGTCTGTTTTCCAGAAACACAAGGATAATTTCATTCTTTATATTTGATGAGGCAAGATGGGTAAGAATATTATTGATGTGGACCATGTTTCTGTCCGCTTTAATCTGGCAAACCAGAAAGTGAACAATCTGAAGGAGTATGCGATCAAGGCTGCCAGGCATGAGCTGATGTTCCAGGAATTTATGGCTCTGAAGGATGTCAGTCTTCATGTAAAGCCCGGCGAAGCATGGGCCCTGATCGGAACGAATGGCGCCGGAAAATCAACGCTGCTTAAGGTGATTTCCGGTATTCTGAAACCGTATCTGGGGACAGTGAAGGTGCGCGGAAAAATTGCTCCGATGATCGAACTGGGGGCAGGCTTTGACATGCAGCTGACGGCCCGGGAAAATATCTTTCTGAACGGCGCGGTGCTGGGACATTCCCGCCAGTATATGGAGGAGCATTTTGATGAAATTGTGCGTTTTGCGGAGATCGGCGATTTCCTCGATTCGCCGATCATGAATTTTTCCTCCGGTATGAAAGCCCGGCTGGGCTTCGCGGTGGCCACGATGGCGGATCCGGACATCCTGATCTGTGATGAGGTTTTGTCCGTCGGGGATGCCAATTTCCGCCGTAAATGCAACAACCGCATGGAGGAGATGCTTTCCGGCGGCACAACGCTGCTTTATGTCAGCCATAACATGGATTCCGTGCGGGAACTGTGTGACCATGCTTTATGGCTGGAACATGGCGAGGTCATCATGAGCGGGGATGCGGAAAGCGTATGCTCTGCCTACGAGCGCCGGGGCGCGGAGAGATACCGCATAGAGCGCCGGGAACGCAGGGAGAAGGCTGCCGCAATGAGCCTCCAGCCGTCCGGTTCTTACGATTATCTGGTGGTCGGAGCCGGACTTTTCGGATCCACCTTTGCCTTTGACGCCAGCAACAGCGGAAAAAGCTGCCTGGTCATCGATAAGAGAGAGCATGTCGGCGGAACCTGCTATACCAAAAATATAAACGGCATTAACGTGCATCAGTACGGTCCGCACATTTACCATACGAAAAACAAGAACACCTGGATGTTCCTGGTGCAGTTCACGCAGTTTTACGCATATATCCATTCTCCGCTGGCCTCGTACCGGGGAAATCTGTACAATCTGCCTTTCAACATGAATACCTTTGCGCAGCTGTGGGGAGAAAGCTCACCGGAAAAAGTGCGCAAAATCATAGAGGAGCAGACGGCGGCGGAACATATCACCAGCCCGCGGAACCTGGAAGAACAGGCGCTGGCCATGTATGGGCGGGATATCTACGAAAGACTGATTAAGGGCTATTCAGAGAAGATGTGGGGCCATCCCTGCAGGGAACTTCCGGCGGACCTGATTTCCGATATGGCGTTTGGCTACACCTACCGCAATGAATATTTCCAGGAGCGGTACTTCGGTATTCCGGTCGGCGGTTATACGCAGATTTTTGACAACATGCTGGAAGGGGCGGACGTACAGCTCGGAACCAGCTATAAGGATCTGATGCGGGAAAACCGGTATAAATTCGGAAGGATTATCTATACCGGGCCGATTGACGAGTACTTTGATTATTGTTACGGGCCGCTGGAGTACCGGACGGTACGGCTGGAAACGGAAAAACTGCCGACGGACAATTACCAGGGCGTTTCTGTTATTCATTATACGGATGCGGATGTCCCGTATACCCGCAGGATTGAGCATAAGCATTTTGAGTACGGACAGGAAAACATAACCATCGTCTCGAAAGAATATGAGGAAGCCTGGACACCGGACAGCAGTCTTATTCCGGCCATTCCGGTCGTGACAGAGAAGAATATTGCTCTTTACCAGAAGTACAGACAGCTGGCCCAGAGGGAAACAAACGTTATTTTCTGCGGGCGCCTGGGAACCTTCCGGCGCATTGGCATGGGACAGACAATTGAGGAAGCCCGCCGGCTTTCAAAGAGTGATCCGCTGCACCGGCATTACTGATACAGCCGGGCAGAGACGCCTGTAACCGCGGTTTCAAAGTCGGGAGGAGTTGCAATGGCAAAAGTATCCATTCTGATACCGGTTTACAATCAGGAAAATTATCTGGAAAAGTGTATGGAGACGGTGAGGCGCCAGACACTGCCGGACATTGAGATTATCTGCGTCAATGACGGCTCGACAGACCGGTCCCTTGCGATGCTGAAGGAATACGCGGCGCAGGATGCGCGCATCGTTCTTCTGGACGGGCCGAACGGCGGCTACGGAAAAGCCATGAACCGCGCTCTGGACGCGGCGGGCGGAGAGTACATCGGAATTGTGGAGCCGGATGACTATGTGCCGCTGGAAATGTATGAGGATCTTTATAAAATCGCCAGTGAGAATGATCTTGACTTTGTAAAGGCGGATTTTTACCGCTTTCAGACGGATCCGGCAACCGGAGATATGCAGCTGGCCTATAATCATCTTTCCCCCGATAAGGAAGACTACGGGAAGATATTTAATCCGTCGCAGGATCCGAAAACCCTTTTGTATGTGATGAACACCTGGAGCGGCATTTACAGGCGGGATTTCCTCACTAAGAATCACATCCGCCATAATGAAACACCGGGCGCTTCTTTTCAGGATACGGGCTTCTTTTTCCAGACCTTTATGTTTGCACACAGGGCGATGATCCTTGACCGGCCGTATTATCGCAACCGCCGCGACAATCCGAACTCCTCGGTAAAAAATCCGAAAAAAGTATACTGCATCTGCGACGAGTTTGATTTTATCGAGAAGATACTCCGGCAGGATCCGGAGCGCTGGGAAAGATTTAAGTATGCCTTCACACATCGGAAATACGTGCACTATGTGGGTAACATCAGGCGAATCGGCGACGAATTCAAGATGGATTTCTGCCGGCGGTTCTCGGATGAGATGAAGCGGCACCGTCAGGAAGGTACACTCCGCCAGAGCGACTACAAGGAGAAGGACTGGGACAAAATACAGCTGCTTCTCACAGATCCGCAGGGCTATTCCTATCTTTACCTGAATAATGCGGCTTTGATGAAGGCGGCGGAAAAAATATGGAATTCCAATTCCTACAAACTGGGATACGCTCTGACGAATCCGGTGCGGAGCGTGAAGAAAAAGCTGCACAGGAAGAAGTAACCCGGTGCGGAGCGTGAAGAAAAAGCTGCGCAGGAAGAGAGTGAAACGCAGCAGGCAGCAGGAAAATGTGGAGGAAACGGGCATGAGTAAATATGATTATCTGATCGTCGGCGCAGGCCTTTTTGGCGCATCCTTTGCGCACGAGGCAAAGAAAGCCGGAAAAAAGGTGCTTGTCATCGATAAGCGGCCGAATATCGCCGGCAACGTTTATACGGAGGATGTGGAAGGAATCCATGTGCATCGCTATGGGGCACACATTTTCCATACGAATAATAAAGAAGTGTGGGATTACGTGAACAGCTTTGC
>ONLK01000039.1 GCA_900318615.1 uncultured Eubacteriales bacterium | reverse complement strand
TACGCTTCCATGCTGAAAAAAGAAATGGGACAGATCGACTGGTCGAAGGATGCCGTTTCCATTGAACGCCTGATCCGCGGCCTGAACCCATGGCCGAGTGCGTACACACAGCTGAACGGCAGGACGCTTAAAATATGGAAGGCGGCCGTCGTTCCAGGGGAAGATTCATCGTACGCCGGGACGCCGGAAAGGATTCCGGGCATGGTGGCAAGCGTGGATAAAGAGGCTTTCCATGTTCTGACCGGCAGCGGAATTTTGAAAATTGAGGAAGTCCAGCTGGAAGGGAAAAAGCGAATGGACAGCGCCGCTTTTCTGCGCGGAAACCATCTGGAAACAGGAACGGTGCTGGGCGTGAAGACGGAGGAAAAATAGCGGGAGAGAGCTGGGATCTGGGATCGGATAAGGAGTGATCGGTATGCTGAATTTACTTTCCTATAATAATAACTATTACTACGGAGGCGGAGGATACGGCGGATATTATTTCGACGGGACTTACCTGCTGATTGTGATTGCTTTTCTGATTACGCTGGCGGCTCAGATGTTTGTGAACAGCACTTTTAAGAAATATAATAAGGTGCGCACCCGCTCCGGACTGACGGGAGCCCAGGCCGCACGCCAGGTGCTGGATCTGAACGGTCTTTATAATGTAAGAATCGAACATATCAGCGGTTCCCTGACCGATCACTATGATCCCAGGTCGAAAACGCTGCGTCTTTCCGACAGTACCATCGATCAGCCGTCGGTGGCGGCGGTATGTGTGGCAGCCCATGAGTGCGGACATGCGGTGCAGGATCAGGCCGGTTATGGCCCGCTTGTCCTTCGAAGTGCGCTTGTTCCGGCCGCCAGCATCAGCTCGCAGCTGGCATGGCCGCTGTTTTTCATCGGACTGATTATGTCTCTGGAGATGCTGACAACCGCCGGCATCATCCTTTTTAGTGTGGCAGTCGTGTTTCAGCTGATTACACTCCCGGTGGAATTTAATGCTTCCCGCCGGGCATTGAAAATTCTCGGAGATAATCATATTATTCCGGCGGATGAACTGAGCGGCGGAAGAAAGGTTCTGACCGCTGCAGCACTGACATACGTAGCGGCGCTGGCATCGTCGATCCTTCAGCTGCTTCGTCTGATCGCGCTTGCAAACCGCAGAAGAGACTGATCGTAAACTTTTTTCAGGGGGAGACAGGGTAACACAGTATGGTAAATATCAGAGAAATCATTCTCGATGCCTTAATGGAAATCACGGAGGAAGAAGCTTACAGCCACCTGGTTCTTCGGAGCGTTCTTGAAAAATATCAATATCTGGATAAAAGGGACCGCGCCTTTATTACCCGCGTGACCGAGGGAACGGTCGAAAATATGATCGAGATTGATTACATCATAGAGCAGTTTTCCCGGGTCCGGATCTATAACATGAAACCACTGATCCGCAATCTTCTGCGTATGTCCGTTTATCAGCTGAAATATATGGACAGCGTTCCGGATTCAGCCGTCTGCAACGAGGCCGTGACCATCGCTCAGAAGCGCGGCTTTTACAATCTGAAAGGCTTCGTTAACGGAGTACTGCGCAATATTGCCCGCAGCATGAATACCGTGGAGTATCCGAAAAAAGAAGAAGACCCCATCCGGTATCTTTCCATTCGATATTCCATGCCGGTCTGGATTCTTGAAAAGTGGCTTCAGCAGTTTGATTTTGACTCCGTCGAAAAAATCTGCCGTTCCACACATGAGCAGCATGGAACGTATGTCCGCTGTAACTTCGAGAAAGCCTCTAAGGAACAGATCGTTGCAGAACTGGAAGGACAGGGCATTACCGTGAAGGATCATCCCTATCTGGAATATGCCCTTGAAATATCGAATTACAACTATATGAAGGCGGTCAGTGCCTTTAAGAAGGGATGGATATCCGTACAGGATGTCAGCTCCATGCTGGTGGCAGAAATCGCAGCCCCCAACTGGGGGGATACGGTCATTGATGTGTGTGCGGCTCCGGGGGGGAAAGCAATGCATATCGCTGACAAACTGCGCGGTTCCGGCTATGTCGAAGCCCGGGACATTTCTCCCGAAAAAGTTGAACGTATGAAAGAAGAGATTGAGCGCGTCGGCGCCATCAACATCAAGGCGGCTCTTCGCGACGCCACCATACCGGATCCTTCCTCCGAGCAGATGGCCGATATTGTTCTGGCTGACGTCCCGTGCTCCGGACTCGGAGTCATCGGCAGGAAACAGGACATCAAGTACAAAATGACACCGGAGCGGCAGGAAGAAATCATCCGGCTGCAGCGCCGTATTCTTCACGTTGTTCAAGGCTACGTAAAACCGGGGGGCATCCTGATTTACAGCACCTGTACCATCGGAGCTGATGAAAACCAGATGAATCTGCAGTGGTTTCTCAAATACTTCCCGTTCAAGCTGGAATCCATCGATCCCTACCTGTGTGAGGAGCTTCGCAGCCGCACCACCCAGGGCGGTTTCCTGCAGCTCCTTCCGGGCGTAAATAAAACAGATGGTTTCTTCATTGCGCGCCTGCGCAGACTCAGCTAAACCGGAATAAGCACCAAAGCGATCCACACCGGAGGGACCAGACAATGAGTACAGATATAAAATCAATGACGCTTCCCGAGCTGAGAGCTTATCTTACCTCCATCGGGGAGAAATCTTTCCGGGCGGACCAGATCTACGGGTGGATGCATCGGCAGCTGGTAACGTCCTACGACGATATGAAAAACATTCCCCAGTCTCTGCGGGAAAAACTGAAGGAACAAATGCCGCTGACCGCCCTGAAGGCGGCCGATGTGCTGACATCCGGAATCGACGGCACGCAGAAATATCTGTTTGAGCTTTCCGACGGAAATCTGATCGAGAGTGTGCTGATGAAATATAAGCATGGAAATTCCGTGTGCATTTCCTCTCAGGCGGGCTGCCGGATGGGCTGCCGGTTTTGCGCATCTACCATCGGCGGGCTGAACCGCTGCCTGCTTCCGTCGGAAATGCTGGATCAGGTTTATCGCATCCAGACATTAACCGGCCAGCGGGTTTCCAACGTGGTGGTCATGGGAACCGGTGAACCGCTTGACAACTATGATCATCTGCTTCGTTTTATACACCTGCTGACAGGGCCGGAGGGGCTGAACATCAGTCAGCGCAGCATCACCGTATCCACGTGCGGCATTGTTCCTGGCATCCTCCGGCTGGCAGATGAAAACCTGGAGATAACCCTGGCGCTTTCTCTGCACGCATCTACGCAGGAAAAAAGAGAAAGCCTCATGCCGGTTGCAAAAAAATACGAGATTCATGAGGTGCTGAATGCCTGCCGGTACTACTTTGAAAAGACAGGGCGCCGGGTAACCTTTGAGTATGCCCTTGTCGGAGGTGTCAATGACAGTGAACAGGATGCAGAGCAGCTGCACCGGCTGCTGGGAAACGGGAATTTCCACATTAACCTGATACCGGTCAACCCCGTGAAGGAAAGATCCTACGTCCAGCCGGACCGCACTGCAGTCCTGGCATTCCAGAAGAAACTTGAAAAATACGGAATAAATGTTACTATTAGGAGAGAAATGGGCAGGGATATCAACGGCGCCTGCGGGCAGCTGAGACGGTCCCGCCTGGCACAAAAAGAGGAACAGGGTACATGAAATCGTTTTGCCTGACGGATGTCGGTGTGAAAAGAAAAATGAATCAGGACTTTGTCTACGCATCGCAGCAGCCGGTGGGCAATCTGGAAAATCTGTTCATTGTCGCGGATGGCATGGGAGGACATAAGGCCGGAGACTACGCCAGCCGCTGCTGCGTGGAGACAATGGTTGAAACCATAGAAAACACGCCGCTGATAAAGCCGGTTGAGGTTTTGAAGGCGGCAGCGAAGCAGGCGAATCAGAAAATTCTGGAAAAATCCCGCTCAGATAAAGATTACGAAGGGATGGGGACAACCCTGGTGGCCTGCACAAGCAGGGATAATATCCTGTACATTGCAAACGTGGGGGACAGCCGTCTCTATATTATTGATGACCGGATTGATCAGATTACGCATGATCATTCTCTGGTTGAAGAAATGGTGATGCGGGGCGAACTTTCGAGGGATAAGGCGCGCACGCATCCGGATAAGAACATTATTACAAGGGCCGTCGGCGTCATGGATGATCTGAAGGTCGACTTTTTCGATGTATCGCTCAATCCGGGGGATATCGTATTACTCTGCTCTGACGGACTGACGAACATGGTTGAGGATGAGGATATTCTTAAAATTGTGAAGAGGGCGGAAAGTCTTGAGGAGGCTGCCCATTCACTTATTAATGCTGCAAATGATGCCGGAGGAACGGATAATATTTCTGCCGTTCTGGCGGAGCCTGTGGAATGCGGAGATCTGGAAATATGATAAAACCGGGAGTTTTTCTTCAAAACCGATATGAGATCATAAACCGCATAGGTTCCGGCGGAATGGCCGAGGTCTATAAGGCGAAGGATCACAAGCTGAACCGCTTTGTGGCGGTAAAGGTGTTAAGAAGTGAATACAGGGACGATAAGGGATTCTTGTCAAAGTTTCGTGTAGAAGCGCAGGCTGCAGCCGGACTTTCCCACCCGAACATTGTGAATGTGTACGATGTGGGGGAAGACCGCGGACTGAGCTTTATTGTTATGGAACTTGTAGAGGGAATAACCCTGAAGGACTATATTGCCAAGAAGGGAAAGCTGTCCGTCCGCGAGGCTACTTCCATCTGCCTGCAGGCAGCGGCCGGGCTGGAAGCTGCGCATAATAACGGAATTGTACACCGCGATGTAAAGCCTCAGAATATTATTATCTCCCTGGATGGGAAGGCCAAGATCACGGATTTCGGCATTGCCCGGGCGGCAACGTCCGATACCATCAGATCATCCGCCATGGGGTCCGTTCATTACAGTGCTCCGGAACAGACACGCGGCGGCTATTGTGATGCCAAAAGTGACATCTATTCGCTGGGCATTACCTTTTACGAAATGCTCACCGGCCGTGTGCCTTTTGACGGAGATACGACCGTAGAGGTTGCGCTGAAACATCTGCAGGAGGAGATCCCGGGGCCGCGCCGGTTTGCACCGGAAATTCCGCACAGTACGGAGCAGATCGTGCTCAAGTGTACACAGAAAAGTCCGGACCGCCGCTATCAGAACATGGCGGAACTGATCCGTGATCTGAAGGAATCTCTGGTTAACCCGGACGGGGATTTCGTCGTTATTCCAAAGGTGGATAACAAGGCGAAAACCATCATGTTCTCGGACGATGAAGTGCGGGAAATCCGGAACAATTCTCTGCCCGTGTACGACGACTCTCTGGATACCGGGGCGGCAGGAAAACTGCAGCAGGATACCCGCTCCTATGGCCGGGGAGATACGAAACCGTACGCGAATTACTATCAGAACAGCCGTTATCAGCCGGCCGGGTCGGCGTATCGTCCGGATGCCGGAACCTCCGGAAATCAGCGGGAGGAATACCGGGACCGGGAATACCCGTCGGATTATCCGCCCCTGGAGGAGCTGGATGATCTTGACGATCTGGAAGATGAAAATGAGGATGACTATGAATATGAGGCCTCCCGCCGGCGCCGCAGACGCAGCAGCCGGGACAGAGGGGATAAAATTGCGGTGGCCGCGGCGATTGCTGCCGGAGTGCTGGCTGTACTGATCATCCTGTTCATCATCGGCCGGATGCTGGGGATCATCGGAGGATCGGGTACAGGGGAAACCGATGCTGAACAGAATGTTCAGACGGAGGAAACGTCCTCGAAGGTTCCGATGCCGGATCTGATTGGCAAGACGGAGAAAGAGGCTCAGAAGATGCTGAAAGACCTGAACCTGGGCTATAAATATTTAGGCGAGAAGGCGTCTTCAGAATATGCGAAGGGTACCGTTGTGGAACAGTCCGAAGAAGCCGGGAACGAAGTTGACGTTAATACAACGATCGGCTATTACATCAGCTCCGGCTCCATCGAGCCGAAGACCATTCCGGATCTGACCGATAAGCCCCAGACCCAGGCGGAAAAGATGCTGAAGGACATGGGGCTGAGCTATCAGATTGATAACACGCGCTACAGTGATACCATCAGCAAGGGAAATGTTATTACCACCAACCCGGGCGCCGGCTCTTCCGTCACAGACGATAACCCGCCGGTAACGGTATACATCAGTCAGGGATCGGACAGCTCCCTGGTGGAAGTGCCGAACATGGTAAACCATTATGAGAGCGACGCACAGACAGCACTGAGCAATCTCGGGCTTTATGCATTTGTAACCGAGCAGACGAGTGATACCATAGATTCCGGACTGGTCATCTCACAGGATGTCGCGCCGGGGACGATGGTGCAGACGGGAACCAGCATTACGCTGACAGTCAGTACCGGACCGGCGGACAAGGATGATATCACGATTCTGGATACGGAAGGTACGTGGATGTGCTATGCACAGCTTAACGCTCCGGACGGCTACAACGGAGAACCGGTTCAGATTGATCTGCTTCAGAACGGAACAACCACAACCGTATTTTCAGGTATCCCGCAGTTCCCGTATATCCTTAATGTGCAGGGACAGCCGGGGGTGACAACGGGAACCGTTTACGTTTATACGCTGGATCCTACGACGTACGAGGTTACTTCAACCACCGAGTATGACGGAGTTGAATTCAGCCGGGTCGATTGACGCAGGTCAGCCGGATGCGGCGAAGACAGCCGGATGAGACGAAAACCGTCGGATGCGGCGAAGACAGCCGGATGGGACGGGAGCGGCCGGGAGGTGAAACCGGCAGCCGTGGATCCGGGCTGGGCAGCAGGAGGAATATGCAGGGAAAGATTATCAGAGGCGTCGGCGGATTCTATTATGTTTATGCAGAAGGCAGGGGAATTTTTGAATGCCGGGCGCGCGGAATTTTCCGAAAGGATGGCACGAAGCCGCTGGTCGGCGACAACGTTAGGATAAGTGAGACCATCGATACGGATAAGCAGATCGGACACATTGATGATATTCTTCCGCGGAAGAATTCACTGATCCGGCCGGCAGCCGCCAACATTGATCAGGCACTTGTCATTTTCGCCTGTGCCTGCCCCGAACCTAATCTGAATCTGCTGGATCGCTTTCTGATTACCATGGCGGATCGGAACATACCGGTCCTGATCTGCTTTAATAAAACCGATTTGGCGCCCGCCAGCCGGATGGAAGAATTAAAAAAAATCTATGAAAATTGTGGCTGTCCGGTAATGACAGCCAGTTTTCTTCATATGGAAGGGCTGGATCCGATACGGAAGGCACTGGACGGGAAAACGACCGTGGTCGCCGGCCCCTCCGGCGTCGGCAAATCATCGCTGACGAATTTGCTGGCTCCGGATGCCGGAATGGAGATCGGGACGCTGAGCCGCAGGATTGAGCGCGGAAAGCAGACAACCCGCCACACACAGCTGGTTCGGATCTGGGAAGATACCTATTTCCTGGATACACCGGGCTTCAGCTCTCTGTATCTGACCGGAATTGAGTATCGGGACCTTCCGTCCTTTTATCCGGAATTTGAGACGTATGCTTCCGGGTGCCGCTTCCCGGGCTGTATGCATATCAGTGAGCCTGACTGCGCAGTAAAGAATGCGCTGCGGGAAGATAAAATTTCCAGGGTGCGGTACGAAAATTATCTGCTGCTGGCCGATGAGCTGAAAAATCAGCGCCGGTACTGAAGCAGCCGGACAGCCGTAGCCGTACAGGGACGAATGACTGCGGCCGGACAAAGCGGCGAAAGAGAGAATGAAGAAGAATAACAACGGAGAGAAGAATAAAGAAGAATAAAGAAAAATAGAGAAGAACAGAGAAGAACAGAGAAGAATAGAGAAGAACAGAGAAGAACAGAGAAGAATAGAGAAGAACAGAGGGAAAGAACATGATTAAATTAGCGCCATCCATTCTGTCAGCGGACTTTTCTCATCTTGGCCAGGATGTTATGGAATGTGAGAAGGCGGGGGCAGAGCTTTTGCATATCGATGTTATGGACGGGATGTTTGTTCCGAGTATTTCGTTTGGCATGCCGGTAATCCGCGCGATCCGGCCGCTTTCCTCCATGACTTTTGATGTACACATGATGGTTCAGGATCCGGAGCGGTATGTGGAAGAAATTGCCCGCTGCGGAGCGGATATTATTACTGTGCACGCGGAAGCATGCCGTCATCTGGACAGCTGTATACAAAAGATTCACAGCCTCGGCCGGAAGGCAGGGATTGCCATCGATCCGGCGACGCCGGTCAGTGCCGTGAAGTATGAACTTTATCAGGCAGATATGATTCTCGTCATGACCGTTAATCCGGGCTTTGGCGGACAGAAATATCTGTCAGAGATGAATACCAAAATTCTGAAAATCCGGGAAATGATCCGGGAGAGCGGGCGCGATATCGACCTTGAGGTTGACGGCGGAATAAATCCGGCGACGGTTGAAGAAGCCGTCCATTCCGGCGCAAATGTACTGGTGTGCGGCTCCGGTGTGTTTAACAAAAAGGCATCCATCGGGGAAAATATTGAAATCATGACGGCACTGGCCAGAAAAGCTGCAGGTGAAATTGCGGAAAATGACGGGAATGCGAACGTCTGTGAGAATGAAGAAAATCGGTAAGATAGCGGATATGCAAAGCCGGGCAGAAAAACTATGAGTGACAAAAAAGCGTTTATTATAAGCGGGGGAGCAGTCGACCTGGACTTTGCTGCCCGTTTTCTTTCAGAAAACCGCCGGGATTCAGACATGCTTATTGCGGCGGATCAGGGACTTTTCGCATGCGAAAAGCTGGGAATGAAGCCGCAGGCGCTGGTCGGCGATTTCGATACAGCCGGGCGCAAGTGCCTGGAGCCGTACCGGAATGATCCCGATGTGGAAATGCGGCTTTTCCGGGCGGAAAAGGACTGGACAGATACGGAGATGGCGGCAGAGCTTGCCATGGAAAAAGGCTGCATAGAGATTGTACTTCTCGGCGGTACCGGCACCAGGATTGATCACGTGCTCGGAAACATTCAGGTTCTGGCACTGGCCATGAGCCGGGGTGTTCCGATGATCATGGTTGACCCGCATAACCGTATTCACATGCACAATCATCCGTTTACCATGAAAAAAAGTGAACAATACGGGCATTATGTTTCTCTGTTCGCCTGCGGAGGGGATGTACAGGGACTGACGCTCCGGGGCTTTCGGTATGAGGTGGAAAATTTTACGCTGGGCAGCATCGGAAGCCGCGCAGTCTCCAACGAAATAGCAGAAGAGGAAGCCTGTGTTGAGTTCAGGAGCGGACGGCTGCTGGTTATCGAGTCCCGGGACTGAAGGAGCATGCAGCGGATAAAAACAAAAGGAAACTCTGGCCTATTCAACGAACGGGCTGTTTATAATAAGGATGAGAGAGGGCAATATTCGTGGATAAGATAGCTGTATTGATTCCCTGTTACAACGAGGAGAGAACGATTGGTAAGGTGGTCCGTGATTTCAAGGCAAACCTGGGAACGGATGCGGTGATTTATGTTTATGATAACAATTCTACGGATGACACAGTGCGTCTGGCCGCCCAAGCCGGTGCGGTTGTCCGGCATGAGTATAAGCAGGGCAAGGGAAATGTGGTGCGCCGTATGTTCCGGGAGATTGATGCGCAGTGCTACATTATGACCGACGGGGACGATACCTATCCGGCTGAAAATGCCCGCGATATGGCGAATCTCGTACTGACGCATAATGCGGATATGGTGGTAGGAGACCGGCTGTCATCCACTTACTTTACGGAGAATAAACGGCTGTTCCACAATTTCGGAAATTCCTTCGTCCGTTCATCGATCAATCATTTGTTTCACACGAATATCCGGGATATCATGACCGGCTACCGTGCTTTCAGCTATAAATTTGTAAAAACATTTCCCGTACTTTCCCAGGGGTTTCAGATTGAAACGGAGATGAGTATCCACGCGGCGGATAAGAACCTGGATGTCCAGAACCTGGTAGTAGCCTACCGGGACCGTCCGGCCGGGAGCGTTTCTAAACTGAATACTTTCTCGGACGGGTTCAAGGTGATCGGGGAGATCATCGAATTGTTCCGTACCTATCGGCCTCATTTTTTCTTTGGCATCATCTCGGTTATTCTGGCAGCTCTGGGGATCGGTTTTATGATTCCGGTACTTTCCTCGTATTTTGAAACAGGACTGGTTGCCCGCTTCCCTACGCTGTTCGTCTGCTGCTTTGTACTTTTAAGCGCTGTCCTGTCATTGTTTACCGGAATTGTTCTTGAAACAGAAAATTGGAAAAACAGACAGATGTTCGAAATCAATCTGATCCGGGCGGAGGAAGAATTTCAAAAGAAAAAAGCGACGAAGGAGAATACTAAGGGAGAGCAGGGATGGAAAACATGAGCAAAACGGTGGGCAGGAAAGAACACCATTGCCGGAAGCCGGTCAGCCTCAGAGTTTTGCTTGTTGCTCTTTTTTCGCTGATTGTCCGCAATCTGGCGAATGAGCACGCCGTCTTTCTCAGAGACGCCGGACATCTGACTTCAAATATAGTCTATATTTTGTATGTATATATTCTTATCGGGCTTTTGCTGCTTGTCTTTGAACATCTCCGGGGCGGACAGTACCGTGGGATTTTTTTGAAGACCGGGCAGGTGGAAAAAATCGGCCGTTCACTGAGCTGGGACAGAAAAAGTATCCGGAAAGCCACACTGATCATTTTTTGTGTATGCCTGTTCTGGGCGATTGTGTATTACCCGGCGCAGCTTCATGGAGATACCTTCTACATGATCAATGATCTGGTGAACGGTACGCAGGAGGGAGGAAACACTGCCAACTGGTATTCGGAAACGCCTTATTTTATCAATGCCCATCATCCGATCATAGACACATTTTTCTATTCCGTATTTTATCTGCTGGGCAGGGCGGCCGGCCATGTTAATCTGGGAGTGTTTGCCTGTGCTCTGGTGCAGGGGCTGGCCGGATCCGCCGTCTGCGCGGTTATGCTCTGTTCCCTGACACTGCTGCATGTGCATCCGGGGATCATCGGAGCCGGATTTTTATATGTCACGCTTATGCCCTTTGTCCCGGTTTATATGGTAAGCCTGTGCAAGGACAGTACTTTCAGTATTCTTTTCATCTTATATATGACGGTTTACCTTCAGATTTTTCTTCGGGGAGGCTCCGTAAAGAAGTGGAGATGGCTTCTGATTTCCTCTCTTCTGATAACGGTGACGAAACAGGTGGGTGTTTATATAGCCCTGCTGTCCGGAATTTTCATGCTTTTCTCGCGAAAGCTCAGAAAAAGCCGGCGTCAGATTCTGATCTGTGCAGCGCTTCCGTGCGTTGTGTGGTTCGGCATTTTCCCGCACATTATTTATCCGGCTCTGAATGTACGCGTGGACGATGCCCATGAGGTTCTGGGCCTCCCGGCACAGCAGGTCGCACTGACGGCCATTCTTCATGGAGATGAACTTTCGGAGGAGGAAAAGACAATCATCGACAGGCTTTATCCTTATGATCAGCTGGAGAGGAAATTCAGGTATGATCTGACGGACCCGGTGAAGAACTCTTTTCGGAGAAATACCGGAAGGGAGGATATTAGGACCTTCCTTAAACTGTGGGTAAAGCTGGGCTTTGAGCATCCCAAAACATATATAAGTGCACTCAGCGGTTTGTGCGGCGGCTATTTTACCACGGAAAGGCACATCGATCTCATCGGACATTTGCGATTATACAATCAGCACTATCTGAATCTGTCCGTGCCGCACAGGTGGGAGGAGCTGAATAACTTTGTAAAAGATTTATATCTGAAACTGATCCAGCAGGGATTGCTGGGACTTCCGTTTCTTATGGTGATCTACGCGTTCTGGATGCCGCTGTATATCGTTGATCTGAGCATTCGCCGGAGAAACGGTACGATGTTTCTGGCCGGGATGCCGCTGTATCTATCCGTGGGCGTATTGCTGCTTTCCCCGCACGTGGTTGCCCGCTACGCGCTGCCGCTGATCCTGACAGCACCGCTGATGGCTGCAATGTCAGATATTTTAAGACAATAAAACCAAAAACCGGCTGCCTAGTTTTCGGCAGCCAGTTTTTTTATCTCAGGATATTTGGAAATAATGTAATCATACCCGCCCTTTGAGTGGGGCAGCATACAGTTTTCGCAGTTTTTAATGCCGTTTTCCGTGTAGGTGAAATTTCCTCCGCATCTTCTGCCCAGCGCATACAGCGGACAATAGCAGAATAGGCAGTTGAAGGAATCCGGATCCTCTGTCTTATGGCACGGAAAATATTCACATTCTTTATGGCAGAAAAATGCGTATTTATGAAGCTGGGTTGAATAGTCCATTCCGATGCTCCTTTCTACTCAGCCTTCGCCATCTTTTTCCCGAACGCTTCCGCTTCCTTCAGGTTGTCCGCCGAAGGCTTTCCCTTGACGAAATAAGTTTCACGCGCGACGGCTACGTTCTTGTTTACCAGTGTTTTTCGCAGAATGTCCAGTGCATGCTTCGAAAGAGAAGCTGAAGAGAAAACAACAGCCTCCTCGACGCTGGTTCCGTCCAGATTTTTCAGATATTCTTTCAAATGTTTATCAAGACCGTACGCATAAAGAGCACCGCCGATAAAGAGCACATCTACATGTTCTTTGATCGGCGCGGCCGGGCTGTCGACGGAAACGGCCTCCACACCGGCCCCCCTGGCAATTGCCTCGGCTGCCATTTTTGTATTCCCGGATCTTGAATAATATCGTACCGCAACGTTCATTTTAAACCTCCTTATGATCTCCCCTGTCCGTAAACTGCGTACGCAGTGTACTTCTAGAAATAGCACAGCAAATTGCCGTGCGTCAATGCCCCGGAGAAAATGTAATAATATCTTCACAAATGCGGAATTTTCCGCGGAAGAAGTTTTTTAATTACTTGACAGAAGACGCAACAGGCAGTATATTAATATCAAACATATGAACAAGTGCTCATATGTTTGATACTAACAGATGCTTCGCTCACCGGAATATGGAATTGAACAAAATATACAATGGATTTAGATTTAGATTTAGATTCAGATTTAGATTTAGATTTAGATTCAGATTTGGACTTGGATTTGGATTTAGATTTGGAAAAGGAGAACGTACATGGCAGTTGAAGATGTTGAATGCTGCGACGAGCACATTGTCCATGCGGATAAGGTCAGGCTGGTCGGCAGTCAGATGCCGGAGGAGGATACGCTGTATGACCTCGCCGAGCTTTTTAAGGTGTTCGGAGATTCAACCCGAATCCGCATACTGTTTGCTTTGTTTGAACAGGACATCTGCGTGTGTGATCTGGCGGAAACACTGGGTATGACACAGTCAGCCGTATCTCATCAGCTGAAAATTCTGAAACAGGCGCATCTGGTATCCGCCCGCAGGGATGGTAAACAGGTGATTTACTATCTTGCGGATGATCATGTCCGGATCATCATTGAAAAGGGCCTGGAGCACATCGAAGAGTAAAAAGCAGATTCCATTGCCGTTATGTACAGGCAATGCTGCAGATATACAAAATACGAAAAGGAAAAGGCAAAGGAAAAGGCAAAGCCGCCGCGAGGCAGGGAAAAGGAGAAAAGCATGAAAAAGAAATACAAATGTGAAGTTGACTGTGCAGCATGCGCTGCAAAAATCGAGGATGCGATCCGTAAGATTGACGGCGTAAAGGACGCCAATGTGAACTTTCTGACCCAGAAAGTCATGATCGATGCGGATGATGACAGATTTGACGATATCGTACAGCAGGCTGTGAAAGCAGCAAAGCATGTGGAAGCCGATGCGGTTATTTATGTTAAATAACCGGGCGCCGGCGGATTGCACTTTATAATACCGGAAAGGTCGTCGTTTCGCTATGTCTGATCTTACAAAGAAAGAAAAAATAAAACTGGTCCGCATTATCATTGTGCTGGCAGCATTTATCGGGCTGATGATCGCTGAGCGTACCGGCACGCTGAAAAATCTGCCGTCTGCAGCTATATTTCCGATGTACCTCGTCCCGTACCTGATCATCGGGTACGATGTCATTGCCCGGGCATGGAAGAACATAGTTCACGGTCAGGTGTTTGATGAAAACTTTCTGATGATGCTGGCTACGTTCGCCGCATTTGCTCTCGGGATCAGCGGTTCCGGTTCCTACGATGAGGCACTTGCGGTCATGCTGTTTTATCAGATCGGTGAGCTGTTTCAGGATTACGCGGTGGGAAAATCACGAAAGTCCATCTCGGAAATGATGAGCATTGCTCCGGAATACGCTAATCTTGAGAGAGATGGCAGGGTGGAACAGGCCGATCCGGAAGACGTTCATCCGAACGATATTATTGTTATCAAACCCGGCGAAAAGATCCCGCTGGATGGAGTTGTCCTGGACGGTGCGTCCTTCCTGGATACGGCTGCACTTACCGGTGAATCGGTGCCGCGCCGGGCGGCCGCCGGTGATGCCGTCATTTCCGGCTGTGTCAATGGAGAAGGCACACTGCGTGTCCGGGTCACCAGGGAATATGAAGATTCAACGGTGGCGAAGATCCTGGACCTGGTGGAAAATTCCAGTTCCCGGAAGGCACGTCTGGAGAATTTCATTACGCGTTTTGCCAGGTACTATACTCCGATCGTCACGGTGGGCGCCGTTGTATTGGCCATTGTGCCGCCGCTTTTTGGCTGGATGCCCTGGAGCAGCTCCGTCAGGAGAGCCTGCAACTTCCTGATTGTATCCTGTCCTTGCGCGCTGGTCATCTCCGTTCCGCTGGGATTTTTCGGCGGCATCGGAGCTGCATCGAAAATCGGGGTACTGGTGAAGGGATCCAATTATCTGGAAGCAGCCGCCGGAATGACAACGGTTGTGATGGACAAGACCGGTACGCTGACCAAAGGAGAGTTTAAGGTGCAGAAGGTTCTTCCGGCGAATGGCTTTACGAAGGAAGAACTGCTGGAAATGGCAGCTTACGGCGAAGCTCTTTCCACACATCCCATTGCTCAGTCCATCCGGACAGCCTACGGGAAAAATCCGGATTCCTCCCGGCTTTCCGATTCGTCGGAGACAGCCGGACATGGCGTAAAAATTCGTCTGGACGGACGGCAGCTGATGATCGGAAACAGTAAGCTGATGGAAAGTGCGCATGTGGCATACGCGGAATGTAAAGAAAACGGAACGATCGTTTACGTGAGCCTGGATGGAAAATTTGCGGGAGCGATCGTCATTTCGGATACTGTTAAGGAGGGTGCCGCGGATGCGGTTGCTGCTATGAAGAAGGCAGGTATTCGCAGGACCGTTATGCTGACCGGTGACCGGAAGAGTACGGCTGACGCGGTTGCTTCCGGGCTTGGAATCGACGAGGTTCACGCTGAACTTCTGCCTGGTGACAAAGTCGGCTGTGTTGAGAAATTGCTGGGCGAATTGAGCGGCACAAAAAATAAACTCGGATTTGTCGGCGACGGAATCAACGACGCGCCGGTGCTGATGCGCGCGGATGTCGGTATTGCGATGGGCTCTCTGGGCAGCGACGCCGCCATCGAGGCTGCCGATATTGTCCTTATGGATGATGACATTGCCAAAATTCCGGCCATCATCCGGATTGCCCGCAAAACGCTGCGCATTGTAAAGAGTAATGTTTTCTTTGCCATCACTGTCAAACTCCTGATCCTCCTGCTCTCCGTTTTCGGGCTGGCTTCCATGTGGGCTGCTGTGTTTGCGGATGTTGGGGTAGCTGTCATCTGTATTCTCAACTCCATGCGGGCACTGAAAGTAAGATAACAAATCAGACAGGATAGCAAATCAGGTAAGACAGAAAATCAGGTAAGACAGAAAATCAGGTAAGACAGAAAATCAGGTAAGACAATCGATTAGATAAGGCCGAATTAGATAGTTCTGAATCGGATAAGGCCAAATCAGGTAAGATCGAATCAGATAAGGCCAAATCAGGTAAGATCAAATTAGATAAGATAATGAATTAGGCAGAGGGTAATCAAACAGACAGGAAATGAGGCGCTGCACCGGTACAAAACAGTACAGCGCCTCTATTCACATTGTTTTGCGTTTATATACCCTCTGATTTTGTACTTTACTAAATTAACGCAATGACATAAAATGTCTTTTAACTGTTCATCGATTTTTAGACGGCAAGGAGAAAGAACATGCAGGTCAATCTTACCCGGGGAAATATTTGGAAAAACATGATACGGTTTTCTCTTCCGTATCTTTTATCCTATTTTCTGCAGACGCTGTATGGACTTGCTGATCTTTTCATTGCCGGGCAGTACAACGGCGCCGATGTTATCTCCGCGGTTTCGATCGGTTCTCAGGTGATGCATATGGTTACGGTCATGATTGTTGGCCTGGCAATGGGGTCCGCTGTCATGATCGGACGGGCTGTCGGCGCGGAAGATAAAAAAAGGGTCCGGGATACCATCGGCAGCACCATTGTACTTTTTATCTTTGTAGCTGCCGCCACAGCCGTTCTCCTGCTGGTATTTACCCGCGGGGTTGTTTCTGTCCTGTCGACCCCGGCAGAATCCGTCAGCGATACCATGGACTATCTTCATATCTGTTTTGCAGGTATTCCGTTTATCGTTGCCTATAATGTAATCAGCTCTATTCTCCGCGGTATGGGTGATTCAAAATCACCCATGATTTTCGTGTCCATCGCCTGCGCGGTGAACATTATTCTGGACATTGTATTTATGGGACCGCTTCACATGCGCGCTGCCGGCGCCGCGTGGGGTACGGTAATTGCGCAGGCTGTCAGTGTACTGGCTGCACTTTTCGGTATTCTTCGTCGGAATACAGGAATTAAACTGGCACAGGAAAACTTCCGCTTTCACAGATCACTGATGAAGGCTATCCTCGGGATCGGCGTGCCGATCATGTTTCAGGATGGTTTTATCCAGATTTCTTTTCTGATGATCACGGTTATTGCCAATCACCGCGGCGTTGAAATTTCAGCGGCTGTCGGAATTGTCGAAAAAACCATAAGCTTCCTGTTCCTGGTTCCGTCTACGATGCTGTCAACCGTATCGACGATTGCCGCTCAGTGCTTTGGCGCCAGGGATCAGAAACGTGCGGAACAGACACTTACGTGCGGCGTTATTATCGCGGCTGCCCTTGGGGCTTTCTTCGCTGTCATTTTTCAGTTCATCTCCAAACCTGTTTTCTCGCTGTTTACCAGTGATGAGGCGGTTCGGGATTATGCGGTGCAGTATATGAAGACCTACGTGCTTGACTGTGTGGCAGCCGGCGTTCACTTCCCCTTCAGCGGATTCTTCAGCGCCGCCGGAGTATCCATCCTCAGTTTCGTTCACAACATCATCTCCGTCGTCGGCATTCGGATTCCGGGGGCATACTTTGCAACCAGATACTTCCCCGGGACTTTGTATGCTATGGGACTGGCAGCTCCCTGCGGCTCCCTGGTCTCGGACATTCTGTGCGTTATTTTCTATCGGCATCTGAAGACAAGTTCAAGAGACACAAAAAACCGGACATAAGGCCGAAACTTCGCCGCGGCCGTACTTAAATTCATTGCCCGAAACTTCATCGCGGCCTTGCATCGGTGTATGGATTAGACGCGGCGGCAGCCCGGGCATTGCCCGGTATTTCACCGCGACTTGATTTCGGTTGTCGGCACAGCGCACATCGGCACGGTTGGACGTGCTTGCATGACCCAAAACAAGCCGCGGCGAGAAATCCGGGCTAACAGTCTGTATCTGGCCGCGGCGGAACTTGACCCACAGTAAGCCGCGGCGGAAAATCCGGGCTAACAGTCCGTATCTGGCCGCGGCGGGACTTGACCCACAGTAAGCCGCGGCGGAAAATCCGGGTTATTGTTCAGTCTTTGGCCGCGTACTTACTTAGCCCAAAACAAGCCGCGGCGAAAAATCCTGGCTAACAGTCCGTATCCGGCCGCGACGGGACTTGCCCCACAGTAAGACGCGGCGAGAAATCCGGGCTATTGTTCAGTTCTTGGCCGCGTACTTACTTAGCCCAAAGCAAGACGCGGCGAG
>ONLK01000043.1 GCA_900318615.1 uncultured Eubacteriales bacterium | reverse complement strand
TTGATCCGCCGCCCCAGTGTTAAGGAGGAGACAAAACATGAGAAAAAGACTGGCAATGCTGGTACTGGCAGCAGGGATGATGATGAGCTTTGGCACCGCGGGTGTTATGGCGGAGGAGGCTACGGAGGCTGTGACAGAGAGCGGCGCAGACATTGTTTTAAGCTACGAGGATATCGATGCCAGCGTTTATGAGGGAACCTGGGTTTCCACCGGCCTTGGCTTTGATATCTATCTGCCCAGTGACTGGGATGTGCTGGAGGTTTCTGAGGAGAATGCCGCAAAGGGCATTGTTTATCAGGCAGCAGACTCTGCCAAAGGATGGAACGTGGCGATTTCCTATTCGAAGGGAATGAATGTAACGGCGGACGATATTTATGCACAGCTGAAAGCCGGCGGATATGAGAATCTTTATACGCTGGATCTGAACGGAATCCCGGCTGTGGGCTTCGATCTCGATGAAATGAAGGTCAGCGGCGTTGCCTTCGCGGACACAGAGGGCGGAATGTACACGGTTCAGCTTGGTCCGAACGATGACAAGGACTTCAGCCCCTATGCGAAGAACATCCTGATGTCCATCAGCCCGACGGAAGAAGCAATGACAGAGGCGCAGTGACCGGGATCCCACCGGAAGTTTTGCCGCTGAAACATACGAAAGCAATCGTGCTGCCTGATTTGCACCATATCCATCAGGCAGCACGATTTTTTTATTGCAGCTGTTTCTATGGCAGCGGCCGTCCGTCAGGCTCAGGGCTGTTTTTGCAGCCCCAAAGCTTCGTAGTATGACACTGAATCTTCCAATCGAAATAGCGCTCCCCGGCCATCGCTGTTAATTCGATTGATCCGGAAAATAGACCGTGTCATTGACCGTCACGCTTTTAATGCTGGAAGGATCAATCAGCCGGTTAAAGACCATAGCTGTTTTCGGACCATCTTTGCTGTCACTGCCGCAAAGATACGCAGTATTGTCGACATGATCATTGGTGTTCAGCACTTCATAGACGGTGCCGTCGAGGTATTCGATCGTCAGCGTTTTCAAATTGCCCGGTTCACTGGCTTCTTCCGCTGAGAAACCAAGCCCTTTTCCCATATTGACCGTTAAACTGATCGGAGACAGCTTCAGAGAACCTCCCGATTCAGAGGTGAAAGCGGTCGGACGGAGCGCTTTGGCAGCCGGGATTTCCAAATGCTTATCCTTGATGGAGGCGGCTTCCGGAAGACTGAGATAGGGGGAGTCGGCATAGGAAATATCAAGGATCGGTGCTCTTCCGTCGTCCAGCGGGCCGTTAAAGACAAACAGGCCGTAGTAATAGCCGTGCAGCGAGGTGTCTGTGGACCCTTTGGTGTCGATATAGATCATTTCCGCAGTGTCCGCTACATGGAAGTAGAAGGTGGCTTCCTCTGATAATTGCGGACCTTTTGTTTCGTTAGAGAGATCATCGTAATCAAATAGCTTAACTCCGGAATCGCAGGTGACGGTAAAATCCATGACAATGGCATCTTCATCCCGGACGGCCGAGTTGATTGTCAGCGTATGATCATTGATGTTCACTGAAAGCGGCTCCGTGGTGACGGCGGATCCTATGAGAGATTCGGCTGTCTCCTCATCAACGGCAGTATACGTTCTCTCAGGTAATGTCACAGCGGTTTGTCCGCCTTTTCCATTATCAACCATGACTTCGTGGGAGGCAACGCTCTGGCGGCTGGCATTTCCAAAGACATTTTGGAAAAAGTCTGCATGTGTCACCGCCGCATAAACACAGATGGGCAACACCGCACAGGCAGCGGCTGCTGAAAGCGCAGCAGGAAATGAAAGGCGGCGTCTGGACGCTCTCCGGTATTTTTTAACCGTCTGACGCATAGCCCGGCGATAGCGCGGCGAAAATGCATGATTTTCCTGGATAGCATCAAATTCTTCAATTGTCCAGTCCGGAAATTGACTTTCATCCATCCGGTCCGGGGAATAACTTTCATTAAACGATTTTGAAATGTGTTCCATGATACAGACCTCCATTCTCGGATTTGTTTTCTTTCAGCATCCGAAGCGCCCGTTCCTGCCGTTTGCGCACGGTTTCTTCCCTGATCTTTAGAGCGGCAGCGGTTTGTGCTGTCGTATATTCTTTTACATATCGCAGATATAATACATCCCGGTAAATATCCGGAAGATTTTGGATCATCGTTTCTGCTTCACCGCTGATGGCAAAGCCTGGCTGCGTATCCTGCTTCTCACCCAGGGCGGCGAAATCCTCAACCAGTACCTGGCGTTCCGATTCCCGCTGATTTTTTCGATATTGGTCGATCGCCGTAGAACGAATCACCTGAATGACCAGACGTTTTGCCTCATCGGAGGAGGGATCGTCAATTGCATAATTTCGCTCCATCAACCGCACAAACGCTTCCATCACAGCATCCTCTGCCTGATAGCTGTCATGCAGGATTGCGTATGCGATATGATACATGTTTTTTTCATACAGGCGAAAGAGTGCTACGATCTTATCGACGCCGTCTTTTCCATTTGCCATTGAGTCACCTCTTATCGTTGTGATTTAGAACGTTCTGCACAATATAACGAATCAGGAAATAGATTTGTGACATGCATTTATTGATCTATTGATCCGGCCCCTGAAGACGTCCATATAAATCCGGTTGATATGAAGCTGCTTATCAGTATACAATAGAACAGGAATGGAAGTCGTACAGCCTGAAGGAGCGGCTCAGCGCCGGAGCCGGGGCTGTACGCGCATGAATGATGCTGGGGTGCGAAGATGAGCGAAAAGTTTACAGAAGAAGAAAAAAACAGGATTATTGAGATACACCGGGATCTGCACAGTCATCCGGAGATATCGGACCGGGAATTTCGAACTACGAAAGAAATTAAAAAAATACTGGCATCGCTGGACGGAGTGGAAATTTTGGAGCTTCCGATGAAAACAGGCGTGCTGGCCGTTCTCAGAGGAACGGCAGACACGGCGGACCAGGAGAAAAAAGCCGGAAGGGACGAAGAACAATCGGGAAGGACAGCGGAGAATAACGAATCACAAAAAGCACATGAGAACATACGGGAAATAGCGCTGCGGGCGGATATAGATGCCATACAGCAGACGGAAAAGGCAGATGTTCCCTTCAAGTCACTGCATAACGGGATTATGCACGCCTGCGGCCATGACCTTCATACAGCCGGGCTTATCGGAGCGGCTATGTATCTGAGCCGGATGCGGAGTCATTTTTCCGGTCAGGTTGACTTTATATTTCAGCCGGCAGAGGAGATCACTCGCGGGGCGGGGGAGATGATTAGTGCAGGGCTTTTCAGAATGATTCATCCGCAGCGAATTTACGGAATTCATAACTGGCCGGATGTTCCTGCGGGATGCATCGTGGCTCAGCCCGGCCCCCGGATGGCGGCTAAAATTAATTTTAGAATTGCGATCAAAGGGCGGGGCGGGCATGGTTCCTGTCCGCAGGATAATGTTGACCCGATTGTCTGTGCAGCCGCGGCAGTACAGTCACTGCAGACGATTGTCAGCCGCAACATGGCGCCGATGGATAATGTGATCTGCTCCGTCAATTCAATCCGGGGCGGAAGCGAGCAGAATCTCGTGGTAGATGAAGTGCAGATGACGGCTACGATCCGTTCGCTCCAGCCTGCCGCCCTGAAGCGCGCATGGGAGCGGGCCCGGAGGATCATTTGCGAGACAGCGGAAGCCTATGAGTGCAGGGCGGACATCCATAGGACAGATGATATTCCGGCGGTTGTAAATCCGGACAATATGGCGGATGAGGCGCGGGCCATTGCTGCACTGGCGCTGGAAAATTCAGGTATTGATTCGTTCCGTACCATTGTTCCGGCACAGCCGGCGCTTGCCAGCGAGGATTTTTCCTTCTATATGTCGAAAGCGCCGTCCTGGTTTTTCTGGGTTGGGAGCGGTGAGGAAAATAAGGAAAACGAACCGCTGCACAGTCCGCTTTTCTGTCCGGATGAAAGTGCCGCCTTGCTGATTGCCCAGCTGTACGCGGCGGCGGTACTCTATCATTTATAAAGTAAAGGTTAATCTAATATGAATACAAACGGCCGTGCACTGGCGGAAGAATTTAAGATAACGGAATATGTGCATCGTTTTCTGGAATCCCGGATCAGACCGGGAGATTTGTGCATTGATGCCACCATGGGAAATGGCGCTGACACGGAATTTTTATGCAAATGCAGCGGGGCAGGGCAAAAGGGCGAAGGTAACGTTCTGGCGTTCGACATTCAGCCTGATGCATTGGAGCATACTCAGAAGCGGCTGGCGGAGGCCGGATACAGCGGCTGTGCCCGGCTTATTCTGGACAGCCATGAGAACATGGACCGATATGTAAAGCCTCAGTCCGTGAAGGCGGTAACCTTTAATCTGGGCTATCTGCCCGGAGGAGATCATTCGATTGCCACGCGTGCGGAAAGCACCGTCAGGGCAGCTGAAAAGAGTCTTCAGCTTCTTGTATGCGGAGGAGTTTTAAGTATTCTCATTTACAGCGGGAAGGACAGCGGGTACGGCGAGAAGGATGCTGTACTGAAATGGGCAAAAGAGCTGGATACGCACAGGTATCTGGTGATTCGTACAGATTATCTGAATCGGCCCGGAGATCCGCCGATACCTCTGTTTATCCTGAAGATGCAGGGATGAGGAAGCAGGAAGCCGGATATTATATAATGGGAATCCGGCGGATAAAGGCAGGAACAGGGAGGGGAGAAAAATGACAGCTGTAAGCGCTTTGATTCTGGGTGTGTATATTGTTCTTTCGGTTATTGTCTGCCGGTACCGGAAAAAGCATCAGGGAAGCTGCGGAATTTTAAAATCGTTCCTGATGCCGGTGCTGATCCTTTTTGTTATCGCATCACTTTTTTCGCCGTGGAGATTTCAATTGTCCGGGCGGGCAGTGCCGGAAGTGCTTTTTCCCGGGACGAATACGTGGGTTCTGGTGATACTGGCTCTTTCCTGCGGGTGTCTGGGGGATACTTTTCTGGAAAAAGACGAGAAATGGTACGGAGCCGGATTATTATCCTTTCTGGCCGGACATTTATTTTATATTGCCGCTTCCGCTGAGCAGATAAAGGCCGGCGCCGGAATTTACAGGCCGATATTCTGGGTAATCATCCCCTATATTCCGGTCCTCTGGTATGTGACGGACAAATTGTTTTCAAAACTGACCGGAATGGTGCGCGGCGCCGTACTATTGTACAGCGCCGTCATTGTGTGCATGAGCTTTTCCGAATGGTTTCGGCTGGGAAATGTTCCTGCGGCAGCTTTTGTCTTCGGCGTACACAGCGGCGCAGGCACTGCTGTGTATCGGATATCTTCTGGCCATGTAACGAAGAGGAATGCAGAAGGGAGCCGCGGACAGACTTGAAACATACAGTTAAAAGGTTTTTTTTATTTCTTATTACAGTTCAGATATTACTCTATGGCATTCCGCTGAAGGCAGAGGAAAACGGGCAGGAAGGATTTTCACTGACCATGCTCGACGTCGGGGAGGGATTGTCCGTTCTGGTACAGGCCGATGGAGAATATATGCTTTATGACGGCGGCGGGAGGGACGCATCCAGCTATGTGGTTTCCAGCCTCTCTTCCCGTGGAATATCGGAACTTGACTACATGGTGGCAAGCCACTATGACGAGGATCACATCAGCGGACTGGTCGGGGTACTGCATACAGCACAGGTTGACACGACGGTTGTTCCGGATTATCAGGCGGACACGTCTATTTATGCGTCATTTGAGAAGGCTGTCGCATCGGCCGGATCAACGGTGATTTACCCGGCGCCGGGCGATACCTTTTCCCTGGGGAGCGCGCAGTGCCAGGTCCTCAGCCCGGCTTCCTGGGATAATGAGTATGAAAACAATAATTCGATCGTGATCCGGATCACGTACGGGGATTTCAGCTGCCTTCTTACAGGGGATGCGGAGATGGAGGCGGAAGATGAGATGATCAGCTCCGGCTGGATACTGGATTCGGATATTCTGGTGGTTGGCCATCACGGCAGTGCCTATTCAACCACGGAAGATTTTCTTGATGCCGTCTCTCCGTCTTATGCATTTATCAGTACAGGAGAAGGCAACCGCTATGGTTTTCCTTCAAAGCAGGTGATGACGGAACTGAAAGAGCGCGGAATTGAAATGTGGCGCACGGATAAGCAGGGAGAGGTAAGCGCATTTTATGACGGTTCCTATGTCCGGTTCAGCTCAGAGCCCTGCAGCGACTGGTCCGACGGGGAAAGTCCGGCTCCGGAACAGGCGGCAGAAAACAGCGGGAGCGGAAATTCAGGTCCCGTCAGCGATACCGGGAGCGGAAATACGATCACTTATGTTTTGAATACAAACACCATGAAGTTTCATTACCCGGACTGCCCGAGTGCAGGAAAAATCAGTGATAAAAACAGACAGGACAGCAATGCCAGCCGCGAGGAACTGTTAGCGGAGGGATATTCTCCCTGCGGCAACTGCAATCCGTAGACGGGCGGAGAACATAAGGTATTCTATTAAAATTTTCTGTATTTTGTTCACAATATGCTGTAAAATAGGCAGAAAGCCGGCCGGAGTATTCCGGATAGTGACAGCGGCTCTTTTCAAAAACATATAAAACATATTGACATACTATGAATTATAGTGCTATGATTAGGGCCGGCAGAAGGAGGCAGAAATTGTGAGCATGGAGTTTATAGCCAAATATATACCGACGTATCAAAAGGCAGCGCTGCTGACACTTCGGCTGGGAGTTCTGGGCATTCTGCTCGCAATTGCGGTCGGGCTTCTGTGCACGACGGTACAGTATTATAAGGTTCCGGTGCTGCGTCATATTGTCGGATTTTACATTGAAGTCAGCCGCAACACACCGCTGCTGATTCAGCTTTTCTTCCTGTATTACGGCATCCCGAAGCTCGGGATTTCCGTAACGCCGGAACAGGCGGGGGTGATTGGGCTTGCATTTCTTGGCGGCAGCTACATGGCGGAGACATTCCGGAGCGGAATTGAATCTGTGCCTGAGATTCAGGAGGAGAGTGCCCTGAGCCTGGCACTTACAAAACGGCAGGCAATGCAGTATATTATCCTGCCGCAGGCAACCGCCATCAGTTTCCCGGGATTTATGGCGAATATTATTTTCCTCCTGAAGGAAACCAGTGTTTTCAGTGCTGTCAGTCTGATGGACCTGATGTTTACGGCCAAGGACCTGATCGGCATGTACGCAAAGACAATCGAAAGCTTGTCGATGCTGGTTGTATTTTATCTGATTATTCTTCTTCCGATTTCCATCCTCGGAAATATTGTGGAGAAAAAGCTCAGATACGCCGGCTTTGGGACATGACGGGAGGGAGAACGGAATATGAACCTTGGACTTGAGGTTCTGCTGAAGGGCAGCAACATGCTGCGGCTTCTGCAGGGACTGTGGGTAGCATTAAAAATCAGTCTGATTGCGGTAGCGATCAGTATTCCCATAGGGTTAGTGCTCGGTATTCTGATGACATTTCATAGCAGAGTGCTGCACGTGATTTTGCAGATCTATCTGCAGATCGTCCGGATTATGCCTCAGCTGGTGCTGCTGTTCATTGTTTATTTCGGCACTACCAGGCTTTTCGGAATTAACCTTACCGGTGAAGTTTCTGCAGTGATCGTGTTTGTATTCTGGGGAGCTGCGGAAATGATGGATCTTGTCCGCGGAGCGGTCAGCAGCATCCCAAAGCATCAGTATGAAAGCGCCGGCGCACTGGGAATGACAAAGAAGCAGACGTATCAGTATGTCATCCTGCCGCAGGCAGTCAGACGGCTGGTGCCGCTTTCCATCAATCTGGTCACAAGAATGGTGAAGACGACCTCACTGATCACGATGATCGGAGTAGTTGAAGTGCTGAAGGTCGCACAGCAGATTATTGAGGCAAACCGAATGAGCAGTCCGAATGCTGCCTTCGGCATTTATCTGGTTGTGTTTATTCTGTATTTCCTGGCCTGCTGGCCGATCAGCCTGGTTGCCCGTCATCTTGAAAAGAAATGGGCGGTTAACTGAGTGGTTCCTTACCATTTTCCGGCAGTGCCGGATTTGTTTGCCAAATAAAGTCAATTGTCAGAGGATAGGAATAATGTCTGAACCAATTCTCACCATCAGCCATCTGGTAAAGAGCTATGATGGAAAAACGAATGTCCTGAACGATATCAGTTTTGATGTCAAAGAGGGCGAAGTCATTGTCATTGTCGGCCCGAGCGGATGCGGAAAAAGTACTCTGCTCAGATGCATTAATGCACTGGAGCCGATCCAGGGCGGGCAGATCCGGCTGCGCCATGAAATGATTACACAGCACAGCTCCAATATTTATAAAATCCGTCAGCAGATTGGCATGGTATTTCAGAGCTACGAGCTTTTCCCGCACAGGACGGTTCTGGACAATATCCTGCTGGCACCGATGAAGGTGCAGAAGCGTTCCCGCGAGGAAGTGACGGCGGAGGCTATGGAGCTTCTAAGCCGTGTCGGACTGAAGGATCTGGCGGACCGGTATCCGCGTCAGCTGTCCGGCGGACAGAAACAGCGCGCTGCGATTGTACGTGCCCTGTGTATGCATCCGGAAATTATGCTGTTTGATGAAGTGACAGCCGCCCTGGACCCGGAGATGGTGCGGGAAGTGCTGGAGGTTATGCTGAATCTGGCCGATCAGGGCAAGACGATGCTGATTGTCACGCATGAAATGGAATTTGCGCGGGCGGCAGCTGACAGAATAATCTTTCTGGACGGCGGCGGTATTGTCGAGGAGGCGGCTCCGGATGAATTTTTCAGTCATCCGAAGACAGAGAGAGCTGAAAAGTTTCTCCGGACATTTACATTCGAGCGCAAAAAGAAAATTGCAGGAGGAAAGACAAAAAATGAAGAATAACGGTAAAAAACTGGCATCGATCATTACAGCAGCGGCTTTAACCCTTTCCACGAGCACCCTTGCATTTGCGGATGATACTTTCCGCACGCTGGACGAGATCAAGGACAGCGGAGAGATCAATATAGGTGTATTTTCCGACAAGAGTCCGTTCGGTTACGTGGATGAGAACGGTGATTATCAGGGCTATGATGTTTACTTTGCAAACCGCATCGGCGAGGACCTGGGCGTGAAGGTGAACTTTGTTTCCACGGAGGCAGCCAGCCGTATTGAGTATCTGCAGACAGGCAAGGTAGATATTATACTTGCAAACTTCACGGTGACCGACGAGCGGGCGGAGGAAGTTGATTTTGCGCTTCCATACATGAGTGTATCTCTGGGTGTGATATCACCGAAGGATGCGGAGGTTGACAGTCTGGATGACTGGGATCCGGATCAGCAGATGATCGTTATCTCAGGGACAACGGCAGAAACCTACATGGTTGAGAATTATCCGGACATCCCGCTTCAGAAGTATGATACGTACGCGAACGCCAAGAATGCGCTGGAAAACGGAAACGGCGCGGCATGGGTGAATGATAATACCGAGGTTATCGCCTACGCGGCGGCTAATCCTGACTTCGTGGTAGGCATCCCGAAGCTGGGCGATCAGGATACGATCGCTCCGGCAGTAACCAGGGGGAATGACACTCTGCTTGACTGGATCAATAATGAGATTGTAAGCCTTGGAAAGGAGAACTTCTTCCACGCGGATTATGAAGCTACCCTGACCGATACGTACGGCGCAGATTTCGAGGATCAGCTGGTCATCGAAGGCGGACAGGCCGGCGGGAAAGCTGAGGCTGCAACGGAGGGATCGACCGAAGGCTGACAAGTACATAAGGGCACGGACCGCTGACCGCACAGGGTCAGCGGTTTTTTTATTGGAAAAATTTAAAAATAATGATAAAACAGCCTTACAAATTGATATCAATATGATATCATACTGATTGGAGAAAGAAATTAAACCTGTCCTGATCTGCACAATAACAAAAATTCGAACAGCAGATGAAGGAGACCATTGAATTTTCACATGGGAGGATGCTATGGAAAAATCAGGAGTAAATGGTGCAAGTAATTACATGAACGAAGGGGATATTCAGGAACAGGCTGTAGCCGGAACAGTACAGGGAATGCCGGTGCTGATCCTTTCTATTGCGCTGTATGCCCTGGCGACAGCAGGAATTATTTTATGCGGTATCCGCATGGATTCGGAGGAGTACGGGTCCGGTGTGATCGCGCTTTTCGTGATCTGCATCCTATGGATGGGCATTGGCTGGCTTCCGCTGAAGGGACTGAAGGTCATCCGTCCGCAGGAAGCACTGGTTTTGACATTGTTTGGGAAGTACTACGGTACGCTGAGAAAAGTTGGGTTTTATTATGTTAATCCATTCTGCTCGGCCATCAATCCGGCCGCGGGAACAAGGCTCGGACAGTCGGGGGACATAGCGGATGATTCGAAAAAAAACAGTATCCGCGCTGGCCTGTCAGCGAACAGCAGTGAGGAGATGAAGGAGTCATCCCGAAAGATTTCTCTGAAAATCATGACGCTGAACAATGCACGCCAGAAGATCAATGATGTGCTGGGAAATCCGGTAGAAATCGGAGTAGCGGTGATCTGGAAGGTAGACGATACGGCAAAGGCGGTTTTTGCCGTGGATAATTACAAGGAATATCTTTCCCTGCAGTGTGATGCCGCGGTCCGGAATATCGTCCGTCTGTATCCCTACGATGTTGCACCAAACATTGACACGACCGGTGACGGAAAAGCGGATGACGGAAGCCTGCGCGGGTCCAGCGAAGTGGTAGCGGCGCGCATCCGTGATGACATTCAAAAAAAGGTTGCCAACGCGGGACTTGTCATTCTGGACGCCAGAATTACCTATCTGGCATATGCGCCGGAAATCGCAGCTGTTATGCTGCAAAGACAGCAGGCATCCGCGATTATCGATGCCCGGAAGATGATTGTGGACGGAGCTGTCGGCATGGTAGAGATGGCACTGGAACGTCTGGGTGAGGACAATGTGGTTGATCTGGATGACGAGCGAAAGGCGGCTATGGTATCCAATCTGCTGGTTGTACTGTGCGGAAATCACGATTCCCAGCCGGTGGTAAATGCAGGAAGTCTGTACTGATGGAACAGGTCTGTAAAGAAGATTGAGGTGTCGGGTTGGCAAAGAAACAGATTCCATTAAGGTTATCGGAAGAATTATACAATGCGATCGCCGCATGGGCGGAGGACGATTTTCGTTCCGTGAACGGGCAGATCGAATATCTGCTCACCGAATGTGTGAAACAGCGGAAAAAGAGCGGTTCACCCCGGCCCAGAGAACTGGATGTACCGCCGGACCTGGATTTACACTGATGAACGGATAAACACAAGAATAATGATAAGGCCGCGGCTCTTCTCACTGCCCTGGAATTTGGCAGTGAGAAGAGCCGCGGCCTTCGCTTTGTTTATATCGCAAAAGTTTATCTCAGGTTTTCGTTTCCGATCCCATGCGTGGGAGCATCAGTCCGGGGCTTCGCTGACCTCTTCGGTGGCGGCTTCCCTGCCGGAGGAACTTCCTCCGACGGTGGCTACTACGTAACCACTGCCTGCTTTCGTGAACATGTTTCTCATTTCATCGGAAACCGTGGAAAGCTCGAGGATGATGGTGTTGTTCGCGAAGATGATGTCCGTACCCGGATGTGCTTTGACCAGCGTGGTCAGATTGCCGGTATAATAGCGGTAATCAATGACATAGACCTTGTCATAATGGTCCACCAGAAACGGCGCAAAGGCATTCCCGAACGATTCCTTGATGAGAATGCAGGAGGAACCATCATTGATGTCCGGGTTATCGATTTCAATGAATGGCTGATCGCCGCCGATAAAACACATATATTTATCTCCGGTACCGTAATCGGCGGCATCCGAGATGATGTTCCATGTAAGTGTCTGACCATCCTGATTGGTCATGGTTTCGTCGTTGGTTGCTATCGGCTTGTAGGCATACACGGTATCCTCATTGGCAGCAAGCTCGGGAGACTGGCCGCTTGCCGCGTACAGCGTCCCCAGGAATCCCGGGTAGACGCATTCTTCATAATCATCCAGTGCATGCGCCTGAAAGCCCCGGACCTCGCAGAACTGTTGGTACGCGTAGTAAGCTCCGAGCTGTGTCCAGTGATGGTCGGTATGAAAATACAGATATTCATCGTTGTGTTCCCGAAGCTGATTGTAAATATTGATTGTCGTGACGGAGTCATCCATCTGGCTGTACATGTAGTTGATGGCGTTGTTCTGATTTCCGCTGTTGACGGATTCCTGAACGTTCTCAGAGAGGTTGATACCGGCACTGCTGGGAATGATCATGACATAAATATTGGCAAGATCTCCAACATCATCTTTGACCGTGTTGATCATAGACGAATAATTATCGGCCGCTTCCTTATTGAAATAATAAAGCTCGAAGGCGTAGCCGTCCGCAACATATACAGTTCCGGCAACCTCCGGAGTATTTGTGATGGCACCGGCGCCCTCTACGGTATTGGTTTCCGTGCTTTCTTCCCTGACATTTTCAGCACCCTCCGCTGCGGCGGAAGAAGTGTTCCCGGAATCGGGAAAACCGGCCAGTGTGCCGACTGTGGAAGAACCGGAATCTCCCGAAGCCGTATGGCCGGAGGAGGTATCCTGGATGACGGGGGCCTTGGCTGTGCTGCCCGAATCAACAGTCGGGATTTCATCGCCGACAGTGGTCGCGGCTGTATTGCTGTAGATAGCGGCTGTGCGGATACCGTACTTATCCTCAAGGCCCGACTGCGCCTTCAGCATTGCCTCTCTCATAGGATAGGTATCGGAATACCAGGTGTCCACAGCATTGAAATAAGAGCCATCCCATAAAGCATCCGCGGAAAGGGAAGGGAAAGCGGTCAGCTGCCGCTTTTCCACCGCTGAGTAGCGCGGACGCGCAAAGATGCAAAGTCCGATCACACCGAAAAGGATGAGAACCGTCATGAAGGCGCATACGCGCATCCGGCACAGATACTCATGAAAAGGTTCATCCTTTCGCCGTTTCAGTTTGCTTGTTTCATACAGCAAAAACTTCAGAAACCTTGAAGCAAGTTTTCCCAGCAGAATCAGAAGCTTTTTCAGAACCTGAAGCCACGCTCCGGACGGCCTTGCCGTTTTTTCTGCACCGTCCGCCGTGCTGCTTTGGGTCTTTTTGTATTTTTCAATACGGTCAGGCTGTTGGGCCATATATAAGGTACCTCCCTTAAATTACAAACTTCATTTCAAACCGGATACATAACCTTTCCAGATCAGAACTGGTTGTACAGGAACGGCTGATAGGTATTTCCCGCCATGGTGAAAATGGACATGATCAGTAGCAGTACAACAATCACTGTTTTCAAAATATGCAGTGCGCTTACCGGAAGTTTCCGGGCTCCGGACAGGTGCTGAATATATTCTCCCGCCTTTTTAAGAGCCGGAGTGCAGGTCAGCACGCAGAAGATCAGCAGCCACAGATTGTTCATAACATTCAGCTTTACAACAAAGCTGGTAAAACCATTGCCGCCGAAACCGAAAAAGGCACGGATGGCATATCCCAGCTGATGAAAATCAGAGAAGCGGAAAAGAACCCAGCCGAATACGAGAACAACGATCGTGTAAATATGCTGCAGAACCGGAGGCCAGTCTTTTTTGCCGGTTTGTCTTCTCCAGTTTTCAAAGACGATAAATACAAAGTAATAAAGTCCCCATAAAATAAAATTCCAGCTGGCTCCGTGCCAGAAACCGGTCAGAGCCCATACGGCGAGCAGATTGAGAATGGTTCGTTTCGCGCTTACACGGTTTCCTCCGAGCGGAATATAGACGTAGTCACGGAAGAACCGGCTGAGCGTGATGTGCCAGCGGCGCCAGAAATCGCGGATGGAAACAGCTGTGTACGGATAATTAAAGTTTTCCGGGTAGGTAAATCCGATCATGGTTCCAAGACCGACGGCCATGTCCGTATAAGCGGAAAAGTCGATGTAAAGCTGCATGGAATAAACAAGAGCGCCCGTCCACATTCCAAGCGTAGTGACAGAAGAAATATCCCGTGACATGGGGATCAGCGAGTCGGCTATACGGCCGCACTGATCCGCAAGGATGGTTTTTTTGGCCAGTCCGACGGAAAAACGGTACAATCCGGCGGATAAACTTTCCATTGTCATTTCTCTTTTATACAGACTGTCCCGCATCTGGGAGTAACGGACAATGGGCCCCTGCAGCGACTGATGGAAAATACTCAGGTATAAAAGGAAAATCCGGTAGCTGGTTTCGGCTTTGCATTTCCCGCTGTAAACATCAGCCGTATAGGATAGCAGCTTAAAAATATAGAAGGAAATGCCGATGGGAAGAGCAATGGAAACCGCCCAGTCTTTGTGGAAGATGGCGCCAAATGTACCGACAAAGAAACCGGTGTATTTGAAAATTCCGAGGACAGCAAGAAAAATAACCACCGAAAGAACCAGAAGCGTCTGCTTATTCTTTTTTGAATTCGCCCGTTCGATGGCGAGCCCGAAAGCCCATCCGGCGGCGGCCATTATTATCAGAAGAAGAAGATATTTCAGGCCGCCGAAGGCATAGAAAATTAAAGAAAATACCAGCAGAACATTATTTTTCCCGGATATGGAATCCGATCGCATATAAAAAATCAGGTACAGCGGAAGGAAAAGCAGCAGAAAAATCAACGTTGAAAAAGACATGGCCAATCATCCTATAATTAAGTTATACGAATGATGTCCGGGGCAAAAGACCTTCTGCCCCGGCGTCATTGCGGAATGTAAGTGACAAAGCTTCCTTAAAAGGAGGAAACCCCTGTGAACAACTTCCATTCTACTACAACTGAACACAGAAAGGGACAACATCTTTCATTCGGGAGCGGAGTTTTATTCCCGGGGGAAGACGACCCCTTCGGTCTCTTCGGGACTGAACCGGAGCCATTCCTATGTTACATTTTTAACAATTTAATTATCAATATTTTAGCTTAATTGTCAATATGAGTTATACTTGACAAGTCTTCCTGTTAGTGGCAGATTAGTTTTATAAAGATTTTAGTTTTATAAAGATTTACTTTGCTTGAAAAATCGAAGCGCAGAGCGCTTCAGAACATGATGAAAAGAGCGGATGCAGATATGAATAAACGTGCCAATTCAGGGATTCCATCGAGGGATAAAAGGGCGGGCGCTGCTTCATCCCCGGAAGAGTATCAAATGACGGCGGACGAGTTAAAGCGCCTCAAACGGCCGGAGCTTCTGGCGATCATGCTTGAGCAGAGTATACAGATGGATCGACTGCGGGAGGAACTGGAAAAGACGCGGGAGGAACTGGCGCAGCTGAAGGGCGGGCGAACCCAGAACATCATCGATGAAATTCGCACACTGCAAAAACAGGTGGCGGAGCTTGCCGGCAGGGACGAACAGACATAATCACCGGATGCTGTGCAGAGGGAGAATATGCAGAAAACAGACAGAAAAACAGGCGTGGAGAGCCTTCCATCCACGGAAGCTATTCGAAGTGAGTTAAATCGGGTGCGAAGGCGCAGTGCGTTCGGAAGTACGCTTCGCAGCACGATTTTCACACTGGTCACGGTCGCAGCGGCGGCTGTGCTGGTGGCGGTTCTATTGCTGCCGGTGCTTCAGATTTACGGGCAGTCCATGCAGGGAACGCTGAATAACGGAGATATCGTGGTTTGTATTAAGGGAGGAGAATTCCGAACCGGCGATGTGGTGGCCTTCTATTATAACAATAAGATACTGGTTAAGAGAGTGATTGCCGGAGAGGGAGACTGGGTTGACATGGATCAGGATGGAACCGTCTATGTCAATAATGAGAAGCTGGAAGAGCCGTATCTGACCGATGGAACTGATTACGGGGATACCAACATTACGTTCCCGTATCAGGTGCCGGAGGGAAAGATATTTGTCATGGGAGATAACCGCGACGTATCGATCGATTCCCGCAACACGGCCGTCGGATGTGTGTCAGACGAGCAGGTTGTGGGCCGGATCGTATTCAGAGTATGGCCGTTCAGGGAAATCGGGGTCATTCACTGACAAGGGAGCATATCAATAGACCTGCAGGGTTCTTTTAACAGTTAGGGAGTGTCAGGTGTCGAGCGCGGGAGAAAGTCCTTTTTACAGCAGAGAGCCGACAATCCGGCATGCAGCTGCCTTGTGACTATATCACACGGGCGGGAAGCGGGAATGAGCGAAAGCCATTCCAGGAAAGCAGGAACCTAACCGGGTCGTGCGGCGCGGATGGCTTTATAGAAACGACCGGCTGACAGAACCGACAAACTATTTCATCAGCCGGTGAGACAACGCAGGGGGGAGAACTTCCCGAGAAAGGAAAAAGAGTATGAAACAAGGAAAGAAACTGTTGGCTTTACTCATTGCCATGGTAATGGTTCTGGCGATGAGCATAAGCACATTCGCGGATGAGACAAACACGGATGTGAAAAACGCGGCGGCAAAGGGAACCGGTAATTTCTCAATCACAATGACCGGTGCGGAAGACGGACACAAATTTGAGGCGTATCGCATCTTTGACGGTGCTGTGGATAAGAGCGGCAAGCTCAGCGATATCGTCTGGGCTAAGGGCGTAGAGACCACTGGCATTGCTGCAGCGCTTGCAAATGCCGATTTGACGGCACAAGATGGGGAGAATTTGTCAATAGCAGCAGATGTTGCATAGGCGCTTTCCCGCCAGTCGGACGACAACGAGGTAATGAAGAAAGTCGCTGATGTTTTCTATGCGCGTAAGGGGACTGCAACCGGCAGCGCAAGTGAAAAGACCGAAGGTAATTATGTCATTAGCGGCCAGAAGGCAGGCTATTATCTGGTAACAGACAGCTTTACAAACACGCCGGAAGCTGGTGCGGCTACCTTATCCCGCAATGTGCTGGCAGTTGTCGGTGATGTCACGGCTAAGGTAAAGAATGACAAGCCTACGGTGGGAAAGAAAGTACTGACACCGGCACCTGCGGATGCAAACAGCGCAGGAATCGGCGATACGGTCGCCTTCCAGATTACGGGTAAGGTTCCGAATTACGCCGGCTATGACAAGTATTTCTATGTGATCAACGATACGCTGTCCACCGGGCTTACCTTTGACGGTGCGCAGAATGTGGTTGTCAAGGTGGGAGAGACAATACTTACGGAGAATACAGACTATGTAGTATATACCGCGCAGACAAATCCGAAGGCTTCGGAGGGGCATACCTTCGAAGTTGCTTTTAAGAGGATTAAAGATTATCCGGTAGATACTCCAATCACTGTAACCTACAGCGCGACTGTGAATGAGAATGCCGTGATCGGCGGAACGGGGAACGCGAACGAGACGGACGTTACCTATTCCAACAACCCGAATGATTCAAGTAAGGGAAATCCCGGTGAAAATCCAAAACCGGGCACGGATACACCTACCGGCACCAGCGGCAAGGACATGACGGTCACGTATGTGGCAGAACTTGATCTGACGAAATACAAAGATTCTGTTGCTGACGCTAATAAGCTGAAAGGCGCGACGTTCACCCTGACCGGCACTTCCGATGTTGTCAGGGGAAAAGGCGAGGATATCTTCACTGTAGATACAAACGGCGCTTACTGGAAGCTGAAGGATGGCACTTATACCACAACCGCACCGCATGGGGATATCACAGATGATAAGGACAATGTCAAGGTCAAGAGCAACTATGATGCATATGAGAGCACAACGACAAAGTACGCTCTTCAGCATGTGACGTTATATGAATCCGAAAAAGAAGAGATTTTCATGCAGGGGACTTCGGGTGAGGATGGCAGGATTGTTTTCAGGGGTTTGGGTGCAGGAACCTATACACTCACCGAGGTTGTGACCCCGGATGGATACAATACGGCCGCACCGATCACCTTTACAATTAAGATTGAGGTTCCTGGTGCAATTACGACCGGTCAGGAGAATGCTACGTACAGCGTCGAATCTATCACTCCCGAGGGAACAGGAATCACTTTGAAGGATGGCAGTGCAACCACCGGTATTTATGAGACGAACGTGATCGATAAATCCGGAAGTACGCTTCCTTCCACCGGCGGCATGGGCACAACCTTGTTCTATGTGCTTGGCGGTGTTCTGCTTGCGGCGGCGGTAATCCTTCTGATTACAAGAAAGCGGATGAGCGTTCGCTGACCGGACACATTGGTATCTGATTATGCGTTGATATTCCGGGCGGGGATCGGAAAGATCCCTGTCCGGAATTACACACCTCTTTGCGGGACAGGCGGAGAGGGCATTCTGGCGGAAAGAACTGTGAACGATCCGGGGATCGTTTTCAGTTGTTTGCATCAGAGCAGATGGTGCGGGAAAGGGAATGTTCCGGAATATATGAAGTGGATCAGAAAACATATTATTACACTGGTGCTGGTGCTGATTGCGCTGGCAGGGACAGGGCTGATTGCCTATCCGACCTTTGCGGACTGGTGGAACAGTTTTCATCAGACCCGGGCGGTGGCCGCCTATGCCGGGACCGTGGCCCGGCTTGACAGCAATGAGTATGACAGGCTGATCAATGAAGCGGAGGCTTATAATAAGAAGCTTGCCGGCACCGGGATACTTTGGAAGATGACGGACAAGGAAAAAGCAGAATATGAATCACTTCTGGATGTCACCGGCACCGGAATCATGGGGTATATCGATATCCCCAAGATTCAGATTAAGCTGCCGATTTACCATGGAACGGAAGATAACATTTTGCAGATTGCCATCGGACATATCGCGGGCAGCAGTCTTCCCGTGGGAGGTGCGACCTCACACTGCATTGTATCCGGGCACCGGGGGCTTCCTTCCGCCAGGCTTTTCACGGACCTGGATAAGCTGGAGGAAGGAGATACCTGGACACTGAATATTATGGACCGGACGCTGACCTATGAGACGGATCAGGTCAGGGTTGTGGAGCCCACGGATCTTTCTGAACTGCAGATGGAACAGGGCAAGGATTATTGTACGCTCGTCACCTGTACTCCCTACGGAATTAATACGGAAAGGCTATTGATCAGAGGACACAGGATAGAGAACGCGCAGGGTGAGGCGAAGGTGATCGCAGATGCTCTGCAGATCCGGCCGGTGTATATTGCACCCTTTGCGGCGCTTCCGCTGCTGCTTCTGCTTTTTGCGCTGATGATGATGGAAGTCCGCAAACAGGCGGCTGACAAAAAGGCGCGGGAAAAAGCATTCAGACAGTTTGCAGGCCGGACGCTGAAGGATGAGCACAAAGACGGGGAACAGGATCGTTGAGGAAAGGCAGGTACAGACAATGAAGGGAACGAAGAGGGGATACAGACGAAGGAGCAGTCATGCTTTTCTACTTGTCATTGCCGTGCTGCTTGCGGTTATTCTGGGGCAGGCGGCTTCTGCCGCCGGCGGCGCACCGCAGGAGCAGGAGGGTTCTGCTTCCGGCAGCGCATCCTGGGAACAGGCTAAGACCGGGAGCATTTCGGTACGGATGTATTCCGGCGGAAACCTGCTTCTTTATAAAGTTGCTAAAAGAGCGGCGGATGGGAAGACCGGCTATATTCTGACGGATTTCTTTTCGGGTCTTGAGGAAAGTGCTGCCATCACGGACCGTATCAATGACAGTAAATCTATTGCAAGTGCAGCTGTTGCGAAAAAACTTGCGGACTATGCAGCCTCCGCAGCGGCGCCGCGTGCAGGCGAACGCAAAGCGTCTGATACCGGTTTTTTGAAGTTCGAAAATCTGACGGAGGGACTTTATCTGGTTTTGCAGACAGAGGCTGCGGCGGGGTATGAGAAGATGGCACCGTTTCTGGTATCGATCCCCGGATCGAAAGACAGCTATGATGTGGATGCCAGCCCCAAGATGGAGCTGAAGAAGACGACAAATCCAAAGAATCCCTCTTCTTCTCCCTCAACGCCTTCCTCCGGCAGGCTGCCGCAGACGGGGCAGCTGTGGTGGCCGGTTGTTCTCCTGGCGGCGGCCGGTGTGATGTTTATTACGGCGGGTCTTGTACTGGGCAGGAAGTGAGAGCGTGAACAAAAGCGCAAAAGACAAATCTCGGCTTTATGCATAGAAGAATGGCGAACATAGCGCAAAGAACATTGATTTGAGCAACTGTATGACAGGTATCTAAATTTTAAGGAGAGAAGATGGACATTCTGATAAGAATGCTTATGGCTGTCTTAAAGGATCGAAAGCATAAAAAGCAACGAAGGGTGCTGAGCACCGTGCTGGCGGCTGTGGTTGTATTTATGACAACGTACAGCCTGATTTTGCCTGCCATTACGCTTGAAGAGTCAACGGCGGAAACTACGGACGGCATTTTCCTTGAGAGTGCGGATGTGTCTGAGGCGGACCCGGCGGATGATGACGTTGATCCGTCCGGGGAACTGTTATTGACGGATGATGCCAGGGAAGAGAGTGCCCCGGCTTCCGATGGATGGGAAGACGGGCTGATTGAAGATGCGGACTGGGAAGAGAATGGAGAGCTGGCAGATATTCCGGATGAGCCAGCATTGACAGATACCGGGGATGAGACGGAAGAAGCAGCCGAAACAGAGACCGGGAACGTGTATGCAGAGACGGAAGAAGCGACGGAGGATACGACGGAATCTGAAGAATCAGTTGGAGAGGGCGAGACAGAATCAGAGCTTGAGGAGCAGTATCCCGAGGTGGAATTGTCGGATAGTACGCAGTATACACAGGTAAAGGTATATGCGCCGGAAGGCGCATTTCCGGAAGGAACACAGATGCTTTTGTCGGATGTTGAAGACGATGAGACCATCGCTGCGATCTGCGATGCTGCGCTAGCAGAGAATTCGCTGGTTCAGAAAGTTCACGCGGTTGACATCAGCTTCCGGAACAGCCGGAACGAAGAGATCGAACCGCTTCTTCCGATACGTGTCGAGATGACGGCGGAAAAATGCGCTGAAGTGGGATCCTCATCGGTTTCCTCATCGGTTGTGCACGTGGACGACAGCGGAAATGCAACCATAGTAGAGAACGCCCAAAAGGTTGAAGCGGAAGCGGAGGATGAGAAGGACGCTGACAAACTGGAGGATGTGGAAACCATCGCCTTTGAGGCGAAGGAATTTTCTGTCTATGCCCTTGTATATACAGTGGACTTC
>ONLK01000067.1:7305-10452 GCA_900318615.1 uncultured Eubacteriales bacterium | reverse complement strand
CATCTGTAAAAAATCATGTGCGATTACGAAAGAAAAATAAAATTCCGGTGCCTTCAAATATAAAAAATCCTTAACAAATGACGGGCGATATGGTATATTAATAGACACGGTATTTCATGCCGCAAGCCGTGCCGGAATAATTTCAGGTGGAAGCCGGCGCGAAAAACTAAATATCCGGGAGTATAGCTCAGCCGGGAGAGCGTCCGCCTCACACGCGGGAGGTCACGGGTTCGAGCCCCGTTGCGCCCATTGCAGGAGAAACCGCATAGGTACGCCAAATGACGTATTTATGCGGTTTCTTATTGTCTTCATAAATATCAGTGAAGTCAACGATGCGTTTAAGGGTAGCGGAAAAGATCCTGAAAATCAGGCGGGCGGCCTTGCTTCAGATTTGTTCCAGATGGAACGGCCGCGCACTCAGTCCGGCACTGTTCCAGATGTGCGCCGTACAGTAATCCTTTTCACAGTAGGATACCCGGACAGGGGAGGAGGACACGCGCTCGTCCAGTGTCAGAATGACCGTATCTCCTGATACTTCTGCGCTCCGGATTTTTACCCCGGCACCATTCTGAAGAACAAGGAATCCTTCTTCCGGGGTTTCATCCGTATACAGACCGGTGCCGGCATAATCAAATCGAAGCACCAGGTGCGTGCGGTCCGGACGCGAGAGCGCGCCGGTTTCAGGACTGCCGGCACCGGATTTTGCCGCATCGGTTTTGTGACCGGCGGCACCGGATTTGACCGCGCCGGTTTCAGGACTGCCGGCACCCGGATTTTCCGTACGGGGGTACGGTGCGTCTGCAAGAACACTGTCCAGACCGTAGACATATTTTTCTGCCAGGAGCGCCAGGCGCCGTCCGACTTCCTTTTTAAATTTCGGATGAATGTCATCACGGCTTCCGATGTCCATGATGGAGGCCATGGCTGCATGGGGCACGGATTCGGATACTTTCTGCTGACAGCTTCGGATGATGGAGTATCCTTCATTGCCGCAGTCGAGCCAGTGACCGAATGGCGCCAGCTGGACAAACAGGAACGGGAGAGACGGGTCACGAAACTGCGTGCGCATCCGTTGGATCAGCTTTTTCATCATCCGGTCGTATATGTCTGGGTGCGCGGCGTCGGATTCTCCCTGATACCAAAGAATTCCCTTTACGGCGAACGGAGTAACCGGCTCCAGCATGGTGTGATACAGACCGGACGGGCGGTACATATGATAAGGTCCCATGGGAATAACCGGATCATCCTCGTGCTGCATCATCCATATTTTCTGTTCTGCTTCGGTAAGCCCGTACATGACGGCACGCCATTCCATGGCGTGATGATACGAGTTTTCGAGTTTCCAGCCCTCCTCACTTTTTTGCCGCAGTTCCCCGGCCGTGTAATGGGAGGCTTCCTCCTCATAATCGCGGTTCCACACATTCAGCGGTTCGTCCGCGAGATCTTCTTCACTCATCCAGGCACAGGCCGGCGTACCGCCCCAGTTGCAGCCGATCACACCCATCGGGACGTTCCGGACGGCGGCTGCAGAAACGGCATTCGGCATATGTGCTTTGGAATCAGCATCTGTTTTCGCTGCAAAGGCGGCGGAAAAATCTTCCCGCAGTTTCCGGGCGAAGTAGTATCCGGGTGCTGAGAAGGCGGGCCAGGCAGGCGCCCCTTCGCAAAACCAGTATCCTGCGTCTGGCAGGATACGCTGCTGGTTCTTATAGCAAATCTGCGGCACATTGAACATGCGGATTTCCATATCGCGTTTCTGAAGACAAGTGTACGGCCAGTCGGCATCGTATCGAAGGAAGTATTCCATGTTGGACTGCCCCATGGCCATCCATATGTCTCCGGCAGAAATATCCTCAACCTCGATGGCGGGCGCCGGTTCGTCTTCTGCGTACAGGGAAAGGGTGAGATTGTGCCGGACACCGACGGGCGGCAGCGTGCATACGAATCTTCCGTTTTCAACGGCGCTTTCTCCCTCCGAGAGTATTTCCTGTCCGAAATGAAGGACGATCCGGACGCGGCTGACACCGGCAGCCGTTCCGCTGATATAGAGCGTTTTATCACACTGCAGCATCATATGATTCTGAAATAGCATCGACAGAGTAATCTTCTTCATGGCTTTTGTCCCCTCCGGACAGCCGGCTGCCATGTTTATTCCCTCATATCCCTGAACTGGGTTGGAGTGCAGCCGTGCATAATCTTAAACATCCGTATAAACGATGGCATACTGGAATAGCCGCATTGAGCACCTATTTCCGTGATGCTCATCTCTGTACTGGACAGCATCTGTTCCGCTTTCTCTATCCGCTTCTGATTAAGATACCGGTAATAGGTTTTGCTTGTGAAACGCTTGAACAGACGGTTGAAATAGTATTTTGAAAATCCGGACATTTTTGCAGCATCATCAAGAGAAATGTCTTCGGAGCAATGCTCATCAATATAGCAGCAGATCTGCGTGAAGGTGTCAATATATTCCTTCTGCTTGGTTTCGTTTTCAGATACCGTATCCACGGAACTGTAGGAACGGGCTGCCAGAATAAATATCTCCGTCATCCGCGCGTAGATGGCTGAATCATAAAAAAGCATCGGAGGAATACTGAAGTATTCACTTACAATTTCCGTCATCAGCTGGTACGTGCGGGAGTAGATATCCGGGCAGTGCTGCCTGGTGATAACGATTCCCGGATAAATCATGGAAATGGCGGAGCTGAGGGAGGAGGAGGAATACAGCTTGGTGAGTTCAGCCTGCAGAATGTAGCGCTCTCCCGAACAGGCGTAGAGGTGGTGCAGCACCCCGGGACACACAATTAATATATCGTCCGGCTGCAGCACGGTCTGCGTTCCGTTGATTGTCAGCCGATAGTCGCCTTTGACCGGCATAATGATTTCGACGCAGGTATGCCAGTGGACGGGATATTCTTCATAGTCTGTATTGTCATAGAAACGCAGACTGGTGTCCTTGCGGTAGTCTACGGTTTCGTGCACTCCATCCAGGTGAGCAATCATCGCCGGACCTCCTCTCTGTCAGAACATGGAACAAACGTCGTAAGGACGGCTTATTTCTTTATCCTTAAAGATAAAATAATTGCCAGAATATGTCAATAGAATAAGGGAAAAAGACGAAAATAATGAGATAAAATGACGATAGAT
>ONLK01000067.1:0-7289 GCA_900318615.1 uncultured Eubacteriales bacterium | reverse complement strand
CTGTACAAAAAGCACAATAATACTATGCTTTATGCTGCCGTAATTATAAGTAAGTTGAAAATAAACCGATTGACAAAAGCTATATTTGATAATTGAAAAGCAACAATTGTTATGTGAAAATAATATAGATTACATATTGAATGTAAAATGATAAAATGTTATTGTAAGAAAAGATGTAAACCCGCGCCGCACGAAACGGCGGCCCGGCGCATTTTAGAATCCGATGGAAAACTTTTCACAGGCGCAGGACAGAAAAAATGACAGACCATTCATGGACATACCACATGCCAGAGTTTGAATGCGACCCGTTTAATGAGGCGATGATGAAATATTCTCCCTGGTCAGGACACCGGTATTTCGGGTACGATTTCGTTGCCAATTATAAGCCCGGGATCATTGCGGAGCTTGGCAGCTATTATGGGTGCTCTTCCTTTACATTCTTGCAGGCGGTGAAAGACTTCGGACTTTCCACCCGCTTTTACAGCATCGATTCCTGGAAAGGGGATTCGTTTACTAAAAATGATTATAGGGAAGACATCTATGGAAAATTTATGGAAGTACTTCATCATTGTTATCCGGATCAACACGCGGTGGTGCTGAAAATGACCTTCGATGAAGCAGCGGAAAGATTTGATGATGAGACAATAGACCTGCTTCATATCGACGGATCACATAATTATCAGGATGTAAAGCATGATTTTGAAACCTGGGCGGGAAAGGTTAAAAAGAACGGCGTTATCTTTTTACACGATATCAGCGATGATGAACTGTTTGGGAGGGAAATGGGATCCCACATTTTCTGGGAAGAGCTGAGAGAAAGATATCCGTACACGTTTTCCTTCCCATTCAGCTATGGCCTGGGGGTGCTGTTCCGGGAGGAGACGGCGTATGCCGCTTTTCTGCAAAACATAGACGCGGACAGATATCAGAAACTGGCGAACACAGCCGATAACATTAATAAGGACATTCTCCGCAGGAATTATTTCAGGATAAGAGATCTGGAGTCTTATATTTCGGAACTGAAAAACACAATCGACAAGTACAAGCGGAATGTACAGGGCAAGGATCAATATATTGCGGAATTACAGGATACCATCGGAAAATATGAAGCAACGGTACAGGGCAAAGATGGATACATTGTGAAACTGCAGGACTTACTAAAAAGCTGCGAGGCGGAATTGGCGGAGCGGAATTGAAAAGGAATTGAAAATAATAGCTGTCAGGATAAAATAATTGCCCGGGCAAGATGACACAAAGAAGAAATGAGATGAGAATAATTAGACAGTATAACCAAATTCAGCACAATAATATTATAGAATTAGTTAAAAATCATAATAGAATTTATTCAACGATATTATAATCCCGGATGAATTTATAAATAGGAGGATAAAGAAAAGCTATTTTTAATAATGAAAAGGCAACTATTGTAATGCTTTCCTCTCCGGGTTTTGCTATTGTTAAATCAGCAGTGAAAACGGGCGGGGGGCCCGCAGAATCAAAAGAGGAGGAAGAAATATGAAAAAGAAAAGTTTGGCAGCAGTTCTTTCCGCGGCTATGGTAATGGGAACCATTGTCAGTGCGGCTACACCCATGACAGTCATGGCGGATGATCCGGAAGAAATTACCTGGATGTTCTGGGATGATCTGGAAGCGACGCAGGATCTTATTTCTCTCGGGTATGCGGATGTTATCGATCGCTTTAATACGACGTACGAAGGCCAGTACCACTGTACGCCCATCACAACCAACCTCGAAGAATATGACGGCAAGGTTAATGCGCTGATCGCCGCCGGGCAGACACCGGATCTGTGGATCTGCAATCCGGGTCCGAACATGGATGTTTATGTAAAAGCCGGGGTGGCGGCTGATCTGACAGACATCCTTCAGAAAGACAATCCGGACTGGTACGACAGTTTTACGGACGGCATTTTTGAGAGAATGACGTACGACGGCAAGATTATGGCAGTTCCGACAAACTTTGCTGCAGCCTGTGTTTATTACAATACGGAGATCTTTAAGGATGCCGGCGTTGAAGTTCCGACAACGTATGACGAACTGATCGATGTCTGCAAGAAGCTGAAAGATGCCGGTTATACGCCGATCAGCTGCTCCGCGGGAACAGCATGGTGCCTGTCTATGATTGCCGGATATCTTTGCGACCGTTCCGGTGTTGATCTGGGCGCCATTGCAGATCATACCGCCGACTGGACGGATGACAACTGCATCCGGGCAGGCGAGAGACTGAAAGAGCTCAGCCAGTATTTCCAGGATACCGCAGCGGGAGATTCCAATGATCAGGCGACCGCAAATTTCTACAACGGGGATGCGGCGATGCTCGTTCAGGGTTCCTGGGCAATCGCTCAGATGAATGGATCCAATCCGGACTTTGAGTCCAGGTGCGGCGTATTCCAGTTCCCGGGCATCCCGGAAGAAAACGATCCCAATCGTATGATCGTGAAGACCGATAACCTTCTCATGAGCGCATCCACAGAGCATCAGGATGCGGTTATTGCCCTCATGAAGATGTTTACCGATGAGGAAGCTCAGAAGTATACGGCAGAAGTTGGCGGCAAGTTCCCGATCATCAGGGACGTTGAAATTGATTATAACAAGGCTCCGGCACAGCTGAAATATGTTCAGGATATCATGCAGAACGTAACCGGAACCCTGGGTTTCTACAATGAGTCTCTTGACTCTGTGGAAGCCGGCGACTGCTTTGATAACGCAATGGTTGACATCTTCCTGGGCAACCAGACGCCGGAGGAAGCTTTCCAGACCGTGGAAGACTTCTATAATGAAAATGTCTGGACAGAATAACAATCACGGACATCGGGCGGGACAGTGAGTCCGTATGAAAGTGAGATACAGAAAAATAAGCAAAACCGCGCAAAAGAAAAGCGATAGAAGAGAGTAAAGTTTTTATAGGGCCGCCGCAGGTAAGGCAGTTACATGCTAAGCCTGCAGCAGCCTTTCTTTTCACAGGAGCATGCAGTTTGACAGCTGCAGACATTTTATCTGACGGGAGAATGGTATGGATAGAATTTTAAGGGACAAAAAAGCTATTTTTATTTTTGTAGCTCCCGCACTGACATTATTTATTGTTGTTCTGGTTATTCCGATTTTTCAGATGATTTTTTACTCGTTCTGCAACTATGCGGCGCTGACTCCGCCTGAATTTATCGGATGGGCAAATTATAAAAAACTATTTACGAATGATCAGACTTTTCGTATAGCTCTGAAAAATTCCATTTTCTTTATGATTTTTTCGGCTGTGACTCAGCAGGTTATAGGACTGTTTCTGGCTGTTCTGCTTACGAACATAAAAAGGGGAAGGAACCTTTTTAAGAATATTATTTATCTTCCGTGTGTGCTTTCATCTGCGGCTCTCGGCCTTCTGTGGGCATTCCTGTTCAACCCGAAAATCGGAATCAATGCGTTGCTTGCAAAATTCGGCGTCCGGGGACCTCTCTGGCTGATGGATTCCAAAGGCTTTATTCCGCTGCCGATGTGGGTTATTGCATTTGTAGCTTTATGGCAGTATGTCGGGCAGAATATGATGCTGTACATGGCGCAGATTACCGGAATATCGAAGGAACTGTATGAAGCCTCCTATGTGGACGGCGCCAATAAAAGACAGTCGTTCCGGTATATTACCATGCCACTGGTCAGGCCGATGGTTATCACATCGCTTTCACTGAACTGTATCGGCTCGCTGAAATTCTTTGACCTTGTGTACAACATGACGCAGGGCGGTCCGAACCACCGTACGGAAGTTCTGGCTACGGAACTGTACGCGGAGGGCTTCAATTACTTCAAATACGGCTACGCAAGTGCCATCTCCGTTGTGCTGCTGATCATGTGCCTGGCGGTAACACTGATTATCCGTAAGGCCATCAAAGTGGAAACCTATGAAAGCTGAAGGGAGTGTGCAGTATGAGTACGATTCAAAATAGCAATACGGCGGCTGCAGGAACAGCCGCAGCGGACCATAAAAAACCGGTCCGCCCGGGGACGGTTATTATCTATCTGTTCCTTGTTTTCATGGCGGTCATCTACCTGGCGCCTCTTGTCTGGATTGTGCTGGTTTCTCTGAAGGATAATGCCGGAGTGAACACAGATCCCTTCGGATGGCCGGGGGTGCTGCATTTTGAAAATTATGTCCAGGCTTTTACAATGGGGAAGCTTGGCTATGCTATTCTGAATTCACTGCTGGTATGCGGCGTGACGCTGGTTGTCAGCCTGTTCCTGGGCTGCATGGCGTCATTCGCCATTGCCCGGATGAAGTGGAAACTTTCAGAGTTTATCAATACCTTTTTCATGATCGGCCTGATGGTGCCGGTGCACTGCATTCTGATCCCGCTGTTTGTAAGGTTTGCACATCTGGGGCTGACCAATTCCCGGTTTGGGCTGATGATTCCATATATTACATTTTCACTGTCCACAGTGATCTTCCTGATGGTTAACTTTTTTCGTTCGATGCCGGGAGAGATATTTGAGGCAGCGGCTATTGACGGGTGCAGCATTTACCGCATCTTCTTCACCATTGCCGTGCCGCTGTCCAGGACCGGACTTTTTGTGGCTGGAATTATGACCTTCGTAGGCAACTGGAATGAACTTTTGATGGCGATGGTATTTATTTCCGATCCGATGAAGAAAACGCTGCCGGTTACCCTGACGTATTTTGTAGGGCCTTACGCGACCAACTATGTGCAGATGTTTGCCGCCATTGTGATTGCCATTGCGCCGACGATTACGGTATATTGCATGTTTAGTAATCAGATTGTGGACGGCCTGACGGCCGGGGCGGTCAAGGGCTGAAAATGCGCGGACACCGATACAGGGAGAAAATTATGGACAGAGAAGAAGCCAGGGAAAGAGCACAAAAGCTGGTCTCAAAGATGACACTGAATGAGAAGATGTCACAGCTTCGCTATAATTCCCCTGCCATTGACCGGCTGGGGATTCCTGCCTACAACTGGTGGGGAGAAGCGCTTCATGGTATCGCGCGGGCAGGAACGGCGACGATGTTTCCACAGGCAGTAGGCATGGCCGCAGCGTTCGACGAAGAGCTGATGCATGAAGAAGGGGCGGTGATCGCGGATGAGGGCCGTGCCAAATATAACGCTCAGTCTGCTTTCGGGGATCGGGATATTTACAAGGGACTTACCTTCTGGTCCCCGAACATCAACATTTTCCGTGACCCGCGCTGGGGACGCGGTCAGGAAACCTACGGGGAAGATCCGTATCTGACCGGCGTGCTGGGAACAGCCTATGTGAGAGGCATTCAGGGAGATGAGGAATATCTGAAAGCGGTGGCCTGCGCCAAACATTTTGCAGCGCATTCCGGGCCGGAAGCAATTCGCCATTCTTTCAACGTAATTGCAGGGAAAAAGGATATGACGGAAACGTATCTGCCGGCTTTCCGGCGGCTGGTCCAGAAAGCCGGCGTGGAGGAAGTAATGGGCACCTACAACCGTGTGAACGGTGAGCCGACCTGCGGAAGCAGGACACTGATTCAGGATATTCTGCGCGAAAAGTGGGGGTTTCAGGGACATTTCGTTTCCGATTGCTGGGCGATACGTGACTTCCATGAAGGCCATAAGATAACAAAAAATTCTGCCGAGTCAGCCGCACTGGCACTGAACAGCGGATGCGACCTCAACTGCGGCTGCACGTTTCAGCATCTTCGCGAAGCCTGGGAACAGGGCCTGGTAAGCGAGGAACGGATCACAGAGGCAGCGGTGAGACTTATGACGACGCGTTTCCTGCTCGGGCTGTTCGACGAGACGGAATATGATGATATTCCCTATACGCAGGTGGAGTGCACGGAGCATTTGAGGACTGCGCTTCGTGCTTCTCAGGAAAGTATCGTTCTGTTAAAAAATGATGGAATTTTACCGCTTGACATCCGGAAGCTGCATACAATTGGTGTGATCGGTCCGAACGCGGACAGCCGCAAGGCGCTGATCGGAAATTATCACGGCACTTCTTCGCATTATGTAACGCTGCTGGAAGGGATTCAGCAGTATGCGGACGCAGAGAACAGATGGCGCAGCCAGACAGGCGGAGAAGAGCTGAGGGTTCTTTACTCGGAAGGAAGCGATATTCAGAACCGGAAGGTGGAACCGCTGGCACAGGATGGCGACCGTCTCAGCGAAGCCGTGATTGTTGCGGAAAACAGCGACGTGGTGATCCTGGGCGTCGGCCTCAATGAGAACCTGGAGGGCGAGGAAGGCGATACGGGCAACAGCTATGCCAGCGGGGACAAGACAGACCTTCTGCTTCCGCCGCCGCAGCGTGATCTGCTGCGCGCCGTGCAGGAAACCGGAACGCCGGTTGTGCTGTGTCTGATGGCCGGCTCGGCCATTGATCTTTCCTTTGCGGATGAATATTTTGCTGCCGTACTTCAGCTGTGGTATCCGGGAGCCCTCGGAGGAAAAGCTGCCGCACAGATTCTGTTCGGCGATGTCAGTCCTTCCGGGAAACTCAGCATAACTTTTTATCACAATGAGGATCCGCTGCCGGAATTTACAGATTATTCCATGAAGGGGCGCACGTATCGTTACCTTGAGCACGAACCGCTGTATCCGTTCGGGTATGGCTTGAGCTATGCGGATATCCGTGTTACGAAGGCAGAACTGGTTAGGAGTGGGCAGGAGAAAGGCTTCCCGGAGAAAGCTTATGATGCCATCGGCGAATGCGCTGCCGGGAAAAGGAAGGCTGTGGCAGACAACGCGGATACCGCGGATCTCCCTGGCAAAATGGCTGCGGGGCACAGGGCGGAAGGATTCCCGCCGGGGTGCCTTCAGGTAAATGTTACCTGCGAAAACTTCAGTGATACCGAAGCGGACGATGTTGTCGAAATATACGCAAAGATCAACGGTACGCCATATGCACCGCCCCACCCGCGGCTGGTTGGCTTCGGGCGGGTTCATCTGAAAGGCCGCGGGCGCAAGGCTGTTTGCATCCCACTGGATGAATTTACGCTGCTGGTGGTGAATGAAAACGGAGAATATGTTGCGGATGGAAACGGCTGTACATTGTATGCCGGTACCAGCCAGCCGGACGGACAGAGCCGGCGCCTTACCGGAAAAGAGCCGGTGAAACTGGAACTGAAATTCTAGACCATGATCGTATGCACGCTGCAGCGCCGGGGCTGTTCACTGCCGCTTTTATCCAGCCTGCCGTCTGTGATCAGCTGGTCAATCAGGTACAAAAGGCTGCTGCAATTCCTTTTTAATTGGAACTGCAGCAGCCTTTTCGCGGGTGTGCCCCGGGGCGTGCGTTTT
>ONLK01000020.1 GCA_900318615.1 uncultured Eubacteriales bacterium | reverse complement strand
ACCTTTTGCCACTCATTTATGATTACGCGTGGTTTCGTTGCTCCGCAACTCCCACCACGCTGCCACATTCGGCATTCTCGTGACGCTTTCGCGCCACTTTATGCCTCATATGGGGCGTGTCAATAAGTCCTGCCACCACTCGCATGCAAGCATGCGTGGCGGCGGACTTTTGACACGGTAATCTTTATATTATGACATTATACACTGAAATGCTGTTTTGCGAAAGAACGGCTGAATGATTGCATATCGAATGTAAAAATGCTAAGATTTAAGCGCTGTTTATTTCGTTCTTATATTGACTGAAGGAGGTTGGCATTTCTTCCCGGCATTTCGGCGGAATATGCCTTACGATGATGAAAAAAATAATCCTCACGGGCGGCGGCACCGCCGGCCATGTGACCCCAAATATTGCTCTGCTTCCTGCTCTTCGCGAAGCCGGCTATGAAATCAGCTATATCGGCTCCCGCGACGGCATGGAGCGGGACCTTATGAAAGCACAGCATGTGCCTTACTATGGAATAAGTTCCGGAAAACTCCGCCGTTATTTTGACTGGAAAAACTTTTCCGATCCGTTCCGGGTGCTGCACGGAATCGGGCAGGCGAAAAAGATACTGAAAAAAGAAAAGCCATCCGTTGTTTTCTCTAAGGGCGGGTATGTTTCTGTTCCTGTCGTATACGCGGCAAAGTCGCTCCATATCCCGGTCATTATCCACGAATCGGACATTACGCCGGGGCTGGCAAACAAGCTGTGCTTTAAGGCATCTTACAAGGTGTGCTGCAACTTTCCGGAGACGATTCCCTATCTCCCGGAGGGCAAAGCCGTTCTTACCGGCTCCCCGATCCGCCGCGAACTTTTAAGCGGAGATCCGGAAGAAGGCCGCCGGTTCTGCGGTTTCGACCGCCTCCCCGGCCGTGCCGCCATGCCGGTACTGATGGTGACCGGCGGAAGCCTGGGGTCCGTCAGGGTCAATACTTCCATTCGTTCCATCCTCCCGCGCCTTCTTGAAAGTTTCAACGTCGTCCATCTGTGCGGAAAGGGAAATCTGGACACTTCCCTGAACAGCAGGCCCGGCTACGTCCAGTTCGAATATGTCAGCGAGCAGATGGCCGATCTGTTTGCTCTGGCAGATGTTGTCGTAAGCCGTGCGGGCGCCAACTCCATCTGCGAACTTCTGGAACTTCGCAAGCCGAACCTGCTGATCCCGCTCAGCGCCGCTGCCAGCCGGGGAGACCAGCTGCTGAACGCAAGGTCCTTCAAAAAGCAGGGCTATTCCCAGGTTCTGGAGGAGGAAGAAATTACGGACGATGTTCTGTACAATTCCATCATGGATCTGTACAAAAACCGCCGGACGTATATCGATACCATGGCAAAAAGCAAGAATTCAAGTGCCATCGAAATCATCCTGGGACTGATCGAAAAAGCATCCGCAGGAGATGGGGCCGGTGGTCGGAATTGACCGATATACCGTGAAAACTCAGGATATTATTTACATCCGGGGATTCTCATGGAAAGGATCTTATAATATGAGTGTCAAAAGTACCTTTTGCCACTCATTTATGATAAAATATCAAAAGTACTTTTAACACACATATCATCGAATGAATAAAAACAGGAAATAAGCCATCTTCTGCATCCCTCTCCGGAAGCTTGCATAAGAACATCCACTGAATGTAAAAGACAGCGCTCCGCCTTTGTGAGGACAGCGAATGGCTTACGGACAGATTACCTTTCACGAAAGCGGGGGACGTTTCAATGAAGATAAAATACAATGAAAAAATCTTTGATAATTATTCGGGAGAGGATCTGCAGAAAGCGCGGACGGTACTGGAGGAACTGAAGGAAAGTGCGGCAACGCTGGAAACTTCCCACACGTTCAATCTGTCTGTATCCGAGCTTCAGGTACTTACAAAACTGGCGGACGAATACGACGCACCAGATACCGATCTGTTCTACGTGTACTGCCTTGGCTTCGCCCGCGGCAGAGAATACGAGAAGAAAAAACTTACCCCGAAGCAGAATATCTGACAGCAGAACAACCGGCCGGAAATAGCTGCTACAGAAAAAGAGACGTATGAAAAGGAAGAATCCCTTTCACATGCCTCTTTTTTAATTCCAGCTATTATCTCTTGCCTTTATCTCCTGCTTTTTTCTATTGTCTTTATCTCCTGCTTTCTTCTCCTATGACGGATTATTTGAACAAATCCAGGATCTCCTGCCGGTCACCGTCCGTAAGCTTGCCCTGCTTCCAGCTGACATTGACGGTATCCCCCTTGTAGCGGGGGATCAGATGAATGTGAAAATGGAACACCGTCTGCCCCGCAGGCTCGCCGTTATTCTGTACCACATTAAACCCTTCCGCGCCGAGACCTTTATACAGCTTCGTTCCGACCTTCTTTGCCACCACAGCCGCCTTTGAAAGCAGATCCTCCGGGATCTCAAACAGGTTCGCATAATGCTCCTTCGGAAGAATCAGGGCATGCCCCTTTGAAGCAGGGTTCAAATCCAGTATCACACGGAAATCATCGTCCTCGTAAAGCGTAGCGGACGGGATTTCTCCATTGGCAATTTTGCAGAAAATGCAGTTATCATCTTTCATGTTCACAACCTTCTTTCTTACGTATTTCCATTCCGACGTGCCGTAACGAGACACCTCTTCCTATACTATAGCGCCAGTTACAGGTTATTCACAAGAATTTTTCCATCTTTAATTACCGCCTTCAGGGACAGATCCTGTCTGTCAAGAAGAACCACATCTGCCTTTTTCCCCGGCTCAATCGAACCATATTCCCTGTCAGCGCCGATGGAGCGGGCCGGATTGATGGTTGCGCATCTTACTGCCGTCTCCAGGCCAAGTCCCATTTCGCCGGCCGCATTGCGCATGCAGTCCGCAAGATTTGTCACCGAGCCTGCCAGTGCACCGTCGGATACGAGCGTCGCATGCTTTCCTTCCTTTTTAACCGCCAGGCCGCCGAGGGTGTACTGTCCATCCGGCATGCCCGTTGCGCGCATGCTGTCGGAAATCAAAACCATGCGGTCCGCCCCCATCAGCCGGAACGCTGCGCGGACCATGGCCGGATGAATGTGAACTCCGTCACAAATGATCTCCGCATCCGTCCGGGGACTATCGGAAACAGCCGCAATCACGCCCGGTTTCCGGTGATGCAGCGGCGGCATTGCATTATAAAGATGCACCACGTGATCCGCTCCTGCCTCAAACGCCTCCATTGCTGTCTCATACGATGAATTGGTATGCGCCAGAGAAATGCGCACCTTCCCTTTCAATGCCGTGATAAACTCCTTAAAATTCGGATTCTCCTCCGGCGCAATCCCGATAAACTTCACCAGCCCTTCGGATGCATCCAGAAATCCCCTGGCGGTTTCTGCATCGCATGGAATGATATTTCTCTCATCCTGAGCTCCTTTTTTCACCTTGCTGATGAACGGACCTTCCATGTTTATGCCGACCAGGTCCGCACCCTTTTCGGACGGTGTCTTTTGACAGAAAGCCATGTTTGCAAGTACTTTATTCAGCTCATCCACCGGCAGCGTCATCGTGGCCGGACAGATCGCTGTCACGCCGACGGATGCCTCATACGCGGCAATGCGGCGGATGGCCTCCGGCGTGCCGTCGCATACGTCATCGCCGACAGCACCATGAAAATGAATGTCTATCAGGCCCGGAATGGCGTAGCATCCGGAGGCATCGATGGTTTCCCAGACCGAATCTTCCTCTATGTCTGCTGCCTTCCCGGGATCGACAAAGCGTCCGTTGGCAATCAGAATGATAGCATCCTTAAATCTGCAGTCTGTTCCAAAAACCTTTGCATTCACAATACGCATTTTATACTATTTTCCCCCGTTTTTTTCTCATCTGCCGGTAGTGAAGCACGGCTCCCACCAGACCGGCATCGTTGCCAAGCTGCGCCAGTTTCAGTGCGGTATGCTGCGACACAGCAGGAATCAGATACCTGTCCAGCGCCGCCCGAAGCCGTGGATATAAATACTCTTTCTGTGCCATGATGCCGCCGCCCATCACCACGGTCTCGGGATTCAGGACATAACAGATATCCGCCGTCCCGCGTCCGAGTACATCACACATTTCGTCGATCGCGCGGATGCACATCTCGTCCCCCTGTCCGGCCGCCTCAAAGATCCGAAGTCCGTTCCAGTATCCGGCTGCTTCCCTCAGTTCCTCCTCCGATATTGCGTCCGTCTCCCCGGAGCCCGGAACTTTTCCCCAGCGTTTCTCCAGGATTTTTCCCCGGGCTACCTTTTCAGACAGAACCGACGCAGCCCCCATCTCCTGGAAGTTATCCGGCCCGCCCAGGTTCATGTATCCGACTTCGCAGGCACTTCCGGAAAATCCATGGTATACCTCATTGTTCAGCACAAAGCATCCGCCGATGCCGGTTCCCACCGTCAGGCACAGCACACTGCTGCTTCCCCGCGCGCTGCCAAGCACTGCCTCTGCAAGCCCCGCACAGTTTACATCGTTCTCTGCTTCACAGGGCAGATGATATTTTTCCTCAACCGCTTTCTTAAACGGAGTGCCGACAAAATTCGGAATGGTCGGCCCTGCGTAGAAAACGGAACCGCTGTCTACATCCACCATGCCGGAAACGCTGATGGCCACGCCCATACACCGGCTGCGGTACTGCCCGACAATGTGAAGAACCTTGTCCAGAATCTGCGGACCGCCAAGCCATCCCTCCGTTGGAATCCTGTCTTTTTCCAGGATCCGGCAGTCCCCGCTGATCAGCGCATACTTGATATCTGTACCTCCGACATCAATCGCCGTGTACCGGTTCACAGCGCCCTCCCCGTCCAGCACCTTTTCCCATGCACGCAGAACCATAGTCTGCTCCTCCTTCTGCCTCCACCCGGCTGTTATTACGCTGAAAAATCGCTGAAAATCAAAGATACCTTGTCCTCGCACTTCTTCGCAGGCAGCGGCACACCTGCTCCTGTTCAGCCATAGAAGCTGTGATTGTATTCCGGCAAAGAACAGGGCAGACAGCAAGAAGCAGTCTGCCCTGTTCTAATTTACCGCTTAACCGCACACAGGGCAATACCCCGCGTATAATTATCGTTTCGTGAGCGATAACGATCATTTATCATAAATTTCCCTGAAGCAGATAATTCCATATCTGATGCGCTAACCACCTGTGGCCTTCAGCGCTTAAGTGCATATAATCAATCTGATTTATATCGGCGTCCCCTGCATCCAGATAATCAATGCCTTCAAGTTCAGCTAAAGCCTTATATTCTTCACTTAGATGATACGATTTCTCTGAGCATCTTCCCATCTCACCCGCAACGGGACTGCTTTCACATCCTTTTTGAATTGGCGGCGGGCACACGAGCAGTATATGCGGTTTATTCGTCCAAACTGGCAGTAATTTTGCTTTTTCAATAATTCTCTTCATTCCATCTGCAATGTTTTTAGGCGTAGCAGAAAATCTTTCCTTGCAATCATTCGTCCCCAGCATGATAATCAGCGTGTCAAATGGTCCGTGACTCATCAGGCACGGATACAGGTAATCCAATCCATTCAATCCCTCATTTAACGGATCATTAAAGCACGTTGTCCGGCCGCTTAAGCCTTCTTCAATAATCGTGTATTCTGCTCCCGCAAGCTTCTGAAGCGCCCCGGGATACCGGATACTTTCACTGAATCTGCCATTTGTATCTGCATCATAACCATAGGTATTCGAATCGCCATAACAAATTATTCGTTTCAAATCAGATCCTCCATTCAGAATCAGCCTTTTACCGCTCCCATTGCCAGCCCCTGAACAAATTGTTTTTGCGCCAGCCACACGATGATCAGTACAGGAACCAGTGTGATAACGGATGTTGCAGCCATAGGTCCCCATGAAAGCCCCTTATCCGTAATAAACCCTGATATAATAACCGGGAGTGTTTTTGATTTATTGATTGTCAGAATTACGGCGAATAGAAATTCATTCCATGCACCGACAAATGCAAGAATTCCAGCTGCCACAAGTCCCGGCTTCGTCACCGGAAATACTACCTTAAAAAATTTCTGGATAAATGTACACCCATCAATTTCCGCGGATTCTTCCATTTCTATGGGTACCTGTTCGAAAAATCCCATCATCAGCCAGATTACCAACGGTATATTGAAGCTCGTATTCATAATGATCAAGGCCGACAATGTATCAATTAAATGCAGATTTCTCATAACCAGGTAAATCGGAATGGCGGTTGCAATGGCAGGATACATTTTCTGAACCATAAACCATATTCCGAATGCGGCCCTGATCTTCTTGTGAAAACGTCCGCGGGCAGTTGCATATGCAGCCATGGATCCAAACACCAGAGAAATGACGGTTGACACGGCAGCGACAACAAGAGAATTTGTGAAATTTCTGAGGAGGCCGTCTTTAGAAAAAATTTCTTTATAGCTGTCAAGTGTAAAACGCTTCGGGAAAAGGATCGGCGGGTTGCTAAGATAATCCGCTTTTATCTTGAAAGAAGATGTCACAAGCCAATAGATCGGGAAAAGGATCGCGGCCATCGTAAGGATTATAACAACGATACGGAAAGGTTTTCCGGCGAAATTTCCGATGACATCATCAATGACCGATCTGTCTTTCCCCTGTTTCCTCCTTTTTTTCATGATACCTTTCCCTCCACATATTTTCTGAATTTTAAGAACAGTGCTGTTATCAGCGTCATGACGATGACAAACATGATAGCCAGCGCCGCCGTATATCCGGCATCGAAGAACTTAAGGCCCTGTTTATAGATATAGTTTGGAAGCATCTCCGTTGCATTTCCCGGACCTCCGTTTGTCATTGTATATACAGTATCAAATACCTTAAATGCATCTACGAATCGAAGCATTGCTACAATAATTAATAACGGACTGATCATAGGAAGAATCAGGTTCCAGAAGATCTGGATATTTTTAGCTCCGTCAACCTTAGCCGCCTCCAGGCATTCTGTCGGCAGCGCCTTAAGGCCAGCGGCTACAATGATTGTAACCCAGGGAACAAGCTGCCATACATTAACAAGCATGACGGCCGGCATGGCAAATTTAGGATTGCTCAGCCAGGAAATACCTGGAATTCCAAGAAAGCCGAGGAGATAGTTGATTACCCCGGTTGTCCCATCAAGCATCATTCTCCAAAGGGTACCTATTGCAACCGGAGCCATGATCATCGGGATCATTAATATTGACATGCATAGTCTCGCCCACATCTTGTCAGAGCAAAAAACCATAGCAACAATAATGCCGACAAACAATTCCAGTGCGACAGAAATCAACGCAAATATAATCGTATTTTTCGTGCTGGCAGCCAGATTTTTATCTGTGAACATGCGGATATAATTGCCCAATCCGTTAAAAACAGGAACTGCATTCGGCAAATTGATTTTATATTGAAAAAAGCTCAGATAAACAGAGTAAAGAAGCGGCAGCAAAGCAGTCAAACCCAAAAAAATCATCGTTGGCAGCATAAAAACCCACGACCAAATGGTTTCGTTTTTATGGCTCATCCCATGTCTCCCAGATGTTTCAGCGTCTTTTCTCATTATCACCCTGCTCCTTCTGATTGCTTTTCCTCAAATCGCCTGCCCTATGGCGGACAGGCAATTTGAGTATACCGTCATGTCCTTGCCTGCTGTTTAATCTCTTACCTGTTGTAGTTCTTTGTTCCCTCTTCCGGCGGTGCCGCGGCTAGTGCTTCTTCGATTCCTGACTTCATATCCGCGACAGCGGTTTCCAGGTCTTCCTGATCCGTCAGATAAGCACTTACGACCGTATTGAGCATCGTATCCACCTGGGTCGAAGCAGGAATCCTCCACCACATATTTGCTGTGTCAAGTGCTTCTCTTACAGTATCCATATACGTTCCCTTAATCCCATCCTGTTCCCAGAATTCTTTTCTGGGAGAAAGGATACCGTTATCCGTATAGAACTGGTTCTGTTTTTCCAGGCTTGTATACATCTTGATCCATTCCCATGCAAGATCCTGATTTTTTGAGAATGCCGGAATTGAAACATCCCACGCACTTAAAAGAGTAACGCCTGTCTTATCGTACGGTATTGTATCCAAAGCCCATTTGCCTGCAATCTTCGACTGCTCCGGGTCATCCGCCGCCTGGACAAGTCCAAGGGTCGGCCAGGTTTCGCATACAGCTGCGTTCCCATCCAAAAATGCCTGTATTGACTGATCTGTACCCCAATTAAGCATATTCGGGTCACAGTAGTCCTGAACCTCATACAAGTGCTTCAGTGCTTCTCTGGTTTCTTCCGAATCAATGGTGACGTTCCAGTCTTCATCGGCCCAGGAACCGCCCATGGACCAAAGCACATAATCAAACACGCCTCCCAGCTGGCCTGTGATTCCGGAAATTGAATCACCGTAAAAGCCGTTGTCCGGATCATTGACTTCTTTCAGCTGTTCTCTGTACTCAGCCCAGGTATCTGCCAGACCGTCCGGAAGAATATCCGTTCTATACGCAAACAGCTGCGGGGTAGACGCATTCGGAATACCATAGTAGTGTCCCTGCCATTCACCGCTGTTTGCAAGGACATTATCAATAAAGGCTGACATATCGTATCCATCCCTGTCAATATAATCCTGAAGATCTGTCAGGTATGGTGCAAATTCTCCATCCCACTGGCTGGCAACATCGATCACATCATATGTTCCTGTCTGGCTGGTCAGATCCAGGAGTATCTTTTCATGAAGTTCTGAGTATGGCATATCTATAACTTCCACTTCGGCACCTGTAGCTGCTTCAAATTCGTCCTTGATCGAATTTGCCGCATCTGCATAAACTCCTGACATATAAAGAACTGTTAACTTCTCTCCTGCGTATTTCTGATCTCCTGTTTCCGTGGCATCTTCGGCAAACGCGGATACCCCTAAGGAAGCAATCATGCTCACACAAAGCAGCCCGCAAGTCAATCGTTTCTTCATATAATTTTCCTCCTCTTAAAAATTAATTTTTGACTATAATAAGACTATCTCAAATAGAAGCCGGCAGGCTGTAAAAAGTCCGGGGTACTTCTATTTCGCAGCAGTCTTCCTCACCTGTTCTCCAGTGCTTCCGCAAAAGCCCGGGTGATAAGCTGAGGCCGTGTAATAATAGATCCGACCACAACCGTGAACGCTCCGAGTTCAATCACCCTTCTCGCCTTTTCCGGCGTATTGATATTTCCTTCCGCGATAACCCTGCCATGTCTCACATTTGCGATAATATCCTTCAGAATGGCAAAGTCATTCGCTGCGATTTTGTCTCCTGTGCTCTCCGGTGTATAACCGACCATCGTGCATCCGATAAAATCAAATCCGAGCTCATCCGCATGTTTTGCCTCCGCAACAGTCGAACAGTCCGCCATCCACAGCTGATCCGGATATTTTTCCTTGATTTGTGCAAAGAACTCATCGATCGTTACCCTCCCCGGTCTTAACCGGTCGGTTGCATCCACGGCTATAATTTCCGGCTTCACCTCCATCAGCTCCTCAATTTCCTTCATGGTCGGCGTAATGTAAATAGTGCTGTCCGGATAATTGCGTTTTACAATTCCGATAATCGGAAGATCCACCTGAGACTGAATTTCCGCGATGTCCTCCTTCGTATTGGCGCGAATTCCCTTCGCACCTCCCTGTTCAGCTGCCAGCGCCATTCTTCCCATAATGAAGGAAGAATGTAGCGGTTCACCCGGCAAGGCCTGACAGGAAACAATCAACTTCCCTTTTAACGCTTCCACTTTTTCGTTCATTCATTTGCCTTTCTGTACGATCCCTGCTTTTCAGCCAGTATCTACTTACCTCAGCTGTCATTTCGAATTAGATTATATACGAAATTAAAATTATTTTCAATAATTCATATCAATTTAAAAATATTTTTTCCATTTTATACAGCATTACGGACATGACAAGGTATAGTATTGCATCTATTTTGTGCAATATTATTATTTTTAGTTTTCGCTTACCAAAATAATGAAAATTATTTTTTATTTTATTTTCAAAAGTCCTTCGGACGACCGCCTGATTTTCAAACGCATCCCTCCGGATACAGGGTGCAAAAAAGACAGCGGCCGAAGGGGGACTTCCCCCGGATCGGATACTGTCTGTTCTGTGTTTTTCTATTCTTCTGTTTTTCTATTCTACTGTTTTTTTATTCTTCTGTTTTTCTATATCTACTGTTTTTTTATTCTTCTGTTTTTCTATTCTTCTGTTTTGCTATTCTTCTATTTTGCTATTCTTATGTTTTGCTTTTCTCAGGCAAGCGGTGTCAGCGAAAGTGCTGCCGGATCGCAGACAACGGTTACATCCGGGTGCAGCTGAAGAATGGAAGCCGGCACATGCGGAGTGATCGGCCCATAGAAGGAATCGCGTATTGCCTGCGCCTTATCCGCTCCGCAGGCAATCAAAAGCACTTTCCGCGCACTCATAACCGTTCCGATGCCCATGGTCAGCGCCTGATGCGGAACATCTTCCTTCCTTTCAAACAATCTGGAGTTCGCATTAATCGTACTCTCGGTCAGATCGACCAGATGCGTTCCCTTCGGAAAGTCCTCCGCCGGCTCATTAAAACCAATGTGCCCGTTGCGCCCGATCCCGAGAAGCTGAAGATCAACGCCGCCCAGATCCGTTATCAGTTTATCATAACGTTTGCATTCTTCTTCTACGCTCCCGGCAATACCGTTCGGAACATTCGTATTTGTCTTGTCAATATTGACATGGTCAAACAGATTGTCGTTCATGAAATAGCGGTAGCTCTGATTATGGGTTCCCGGAAGGCCGCGATACTCATCCAGATTAGCGGTTTTTACCCTGGAAAAATCAAGCAGGCCATCTTCATACCACCCGATCAGTTTTCTGTAAGTCCCGATCGGGGAGGTCCCGGTTGCCAGTCCCAGCACACAATCCGGTTTCAAAACAACAACGGACGCAATGATGGAGGCTGCCTTCTCACTCAGTTTTTCGTAATTTTCTTCCTTATAGATTTTTACCATACCGTTCTTCCTTTCCAAATGTCCCTGCAGATTAGTTCCATACCGTATCCGCCTGTAAGAAAATAAACGGATCTTTCTGCACCCTGTATACTGCATTTTTTAATCGACTATTATGATGCTACCTTCCTGAATGGTAAAAGTCAATCGGAAATGGGAATAATTTTCACTTTTGGATAGGCTGGAAAAATATTTTCATTTCAAAAAAGCTTATCAGCGACCGCTCCGGAGGTTTTCCGGATGTTTTCGGCCGATTCCTTCCTCGTCTTCGCGTAATAGCATTGAAACAGAATATCGATGATATGAAGCTGGCTCATCTTTGCTCCAATCGATCCGCCTTCGAAGGGGCCTTCTTTTGATCCGCAGATCAGAACCGCGTCCGCATACTCCGTCAGCGGCGATTTCAGGAAACGTGTGATCACTGCAATTTTAGCTCCTGCCGCACGCGCTATTTTGGCAACGTACACATTGTCCTTCGTCGATCCCGAATAGGAAATAAAAAACAGCATATCATCGGGGCCGGACATAGAAGCCGCCATAGCCTGCATGTGGGGATCGGAGATTGTACGCACCTTCGGAGTGATACGCATAAATTTGTTTCGTGCATCCTCCGCCACCAGCAGGCTGTCCCCTATTCCGAAAAACTGAATGCTTCTCGCGTTGATCATCAGATTTACGGTGTGCTCCACCATCTCCGGGCGAAGCAGAGCGTTCGTTTCGCGGATGGCATCAAGATGGTTCTGAAGAATTTTTGCAAACAGGTCCTTGCTGTCGTCATTGTCCGCAGAATTTCCAACGCTCTCCGCCGGGTGAGTTTCATCCCCGCTGCTGCACAGTGACAGCTTCATCTTAAACTCCTGATATCCCTTCGCCCCGTTCCTCCTGCAGAAGCGATGTACACTGGCTTCCGCCACACCGCACTCATCCGCCAGTTCCGTAATGGACATAAAAAGGACACTGGAAGAATTTTTGATTATATAGTCCGCTATCTTCTTTTCTGTCTTTGTATACTGATTATATGAAAGCTGAATCTGAATCAGGATATTGGTCGAATCCATGGAAACCTCTCTTTCTGAACGGTACCCGCACAGTATCTGAATGGTGTCCGTCCATACGCTATTCTTCTATCCTCCCTGTTCTCCGTTTTCTTATGGCTGCCGCCGCTGCCAGCCCGAGAACAAATCCGGCCATACAGCCGCCCAGGTGCGCAACAGCGTTCGTCCCCTGCTCGGTAAATCCCTGCGCGATCATCAGGATGGTGATGACCGTAAGACGGCGAAGATAATTTCGGCTGATCCGATCCCGATTCACCAGGGCAATCGCGAGATTAGCTCCGATCACGGAAAAAATAGCTCCGCTGGCACCGGCGGAAACAGCATACTCCCCGGTATGAGATTCCCACAGACAGGTCAGAACATTTCCAAACAAGCCTCCCGTCATATAGATCATCAGATATATGACAGGCCCGACATGATGTTCCAGAGAATCCCCGAGAAACAGCAGCGCAAGCATATTATAAAGAAGATGTACGATTCCAAAATGCAGAAACATAGCCGTGAAAAGACGATAATACTGCCCCTGCGCGATCAGTGGATAAAAGCAGGCGCCATGATTTAACATAAAAGCAGGATTTTCCGTATTTCCCATCATAGATAATACGATAAAAACAGCGACACAGCTGATCACCATGACCAGATTGGCCTTTGTTCTTGAACGAAAAAAGGTTTTCAGTTCATCCATTCAAAATTTCCTTTCTTTTCAAATCGGTCCCTGTTTCTATACAAAATAAAGACTGCAAGATAATCATAATCTCACAGTCCGAAATTATCAAATATATTTATCTGCTTCCTGAGATATTTACCTGCTTCCTGAGATATTTACCTGCTTCCTGAGATTTTGTGTCCCGCTGTGCAGCCATTAACGAAACGGCGAACTGCCTGCGTCCCCGGGATCATTCAGCGTCACTTTGTAGGACGCCGATGCGAAGCTCACGATATCCTTCTCTTTCAGTTCCGCCTTTTTTGCGCTTTCCAGTCTTCGTTCATTCAGATACGTTCCGTTCGTTGAATTAAGATCTTCCACCCACAGCCGATCATCCTCCCGCATAATCTGTGCATGGATTCTGGAGATGCTGTCCACATTCGGAATTCTAATATCAACCTGTTCGCTCTTTTTTCCAACGACAGTCCGATCCTGATTGATTGGAATATCCGGGTACTTTTCCGGTTCAAGACTTGAAAGTTCAAATTCTTTGCGCTTTTTTTCTTCCGACAGAATCTGCGTTGCTCCGCCTTCTTCCATGGGATCTGAAAACAGGCCGTCGGATGTGGAAAATCCATCCTCTTTTGTGTCCGCAGTTTCATCCGAATAAACTTCATTCAGCAGAGCCTCCAGCAGCCGGTCCTCTTCTTCCGCCTCTTCATCCGCCCAGTAATTTTTGTTCTTTTTCTTCCGATCCGAAATAGTGCTGTAAATCAGCCAGAACACGGCGATAAACAAAAAGCCAAGTCCCCCGGCCTGTGTAAGATCGAAATTGCAGACAAAGATAATCAGCGTACATGCAGCGACCATGATGGCGGCGAGCAGAATAAACCGTCCCGGATAGAGCGGAAGCTGTTCGGCGGTCCGGTTTCGCTGCCTTCCGAACGGATACCTTTTCAGACTGCTTCTCCGGCTGGTTTCCCGGCTGGTTTTCCAGCCGGTTTCCGGCATGATTTTCCGGCTGATTTTCCAGCCGGTTTCCGGCATGGTTTTCCGGCTGATTTCCCGTCTGGCTTTCCTGCCGGTTTCCCGTCTGGCTTTTGGGCTTTTGCTCTGCCGTCCCGGCCCGTCTGCTGCATTCGGTTCCCTGTTTTCATTCACTGTCTCATCATCCGGCGTTTTTTTCATCCTGCATCCCGCCCCGCCGGCAAAAGAGAATGCCTTCGGATCCATGGATTTTTTATCAGACAAATCCGGCGTGCGGCAAAGAACCTCCGGTTTTCTCAACAGTTTTCTATCAAGATCCTGAAAGCTGAAATTCAGATCCTGACTACAGGAATAAAATCCGTATCCCAGACGAATTGCCTCCGGATCCGAATGATCCAGATTTTTAATGACAAAAGCAGCCAGCAGTTCCAGCCCTCTCCCATGTTCCTCCTGTCGGCAGGACGGGGGAATGTAAAGAAAGAATGGCCTGTGATTGTCCGGCTCTATGAAAATAAGATCCGGAGAATAGACAATGCCGGCATCCTCAACCATAAAGCGGGCTGCATTTTTCTGTGACTGAATGATTCCGCTGATAAGCAGCTCAAGATCTGTTCCGGTCATTTTTTTCCGCTCATGAATCCGCTCCAGCGGCTGAACGGACGTGATATCATACAGCAGCTGTATTTTTCCGTTGAGACTGGAGGATCTGAGTGTAAGGAAGCCCGGAATTCCACGGCGCTCCAGCATTTTAAGTCCAAAATCACTGCTTTCCGGTTCCGGAGGTTTTATTACAAGAAAATTTCTCCCATCCTCATTCCTGTATGAAATATTCACCCGTCATTCCTCCAGCGCATCGGCCAGAAATTTCACGCCACGGATTTTCCATATAAGCCGGGCCGGACGGCAGATCGAACGCTGCCACGTCCCGGTAAGCCTTATGCTTCCACCCGTCATCAGTGCTGCAATGGCTCCCGGAACCCTGAAATCAGCAGAAAAAGAAGCTGTAACCGAATCTTTTCCCGCGGCGGCTGAAAAACTCAGGTTCCTTGCCCACACCAGCCGGTGCGGACTGATGGAAGCAGCCGTCTTTGAAACAGCTCCATCTTTTCTGGATGCGAAGTTGCTTCCCATCGCTGCCGTCTCACAGGCCATTCCCTGCAGTACCCCGCGGTCATGCACATAAAACCCGGCCATGATAATCGCGACGCAGACAGGAAGTATCACCCCCATAAGCAGCGCTGCCTCCACGGTAAAGGATGCCTTCAAGGTTCTGATTTCCTTTTTCCCTTCTGTTCTCTCCATATTCTGCGTGTCCCGTCCTTCCTCTCTTCTGCCAGGTTATCTTTTCACCCCCCGCGGTATTCCAACAGCAAACACAGAATCTGCCCTGCCAGCAGAAACGGAAGATACGGCAGCTGGTCTTTGTGTGCTTTCCGGCCCTTTTTTATCAAAAGGAAAGCGGCAGAAACACATGCCAGGATCATGGAGAAAGTGAGAGCAGTTATGATCCTGTCCAGCCCCAGCATACTTCCGCATACAGCAGCCGCAAGGCAGTCCCCGGCTCCAACCGCTCCTCCGGTCAGGAGACTGATCAGCGCCATAACGCCTCCCGGCACCATTCCAAGAAGCATAGCCTGCCACGCCATATCTCTAAATACCAGATGAAGCAGCAGGGCTGCCGGCAGCATAGCGGCGCCAAGAGGCCAGAAAACTGTCCTTCTTTTCACATCTGTCACGGCATAAATAGCCAGAAATGTCAATGTAAGTATATATTCTGTCCGCATGTCCTATCCTCCCGCGCACTTCGAGCATGGCCGCAGTCCTCCGGCTTCTTCCAGTGTCATCTCCTGTACCGTACGTTTTAAGCCCGGACAGCTGAGCGAGGAATGGTACCGGTTACCGTCCGGCGTAATGTATACGCTGCCGCCGGACCCGCCGCATATTTCACAGGGTTTATATTTTTCTCCGTACACATTTCTGGCTTTTTCAGCCTCTTCCTTCGTGGACGGCTGTATACCCAGCTTAATGTGCGTGCAGTTTGGATCCGTATGATAGACGGTCCCGTACCTGGTAACATATACCTTCTTCCCGCCCTGATCATCTGTATCTCCTCTGCTCCCATTCCCGCCATCGGAACCGGTCCGCCCCGTCCATCCGCGCGTGCAGGCACGCTGTTCGAAAAAATACCAGGGAACGCGGACAATCCCGAACGGCGCTCTTACCTGGTAGACAGCCGTCACCTCGATCATTTCGTCATTCTCAAGAAATTCTGAAAAGATAAAGCTCAGGTTTCGTATCGCCGATGTATCTCCGGCCTGATGGACGGCGCGCATATGCGCATAGGCATCGGTCATTCCGGCTGTCAGGATGCTTCCTCCCTCCCCGTACACAGAAACATAGGCGCTCATTGCAATTTCCTCACTGGCCTGCGCCATGGAACTTCCCAGTCTCACCGCCGTATCACAAACCTTTCCGTAATGCACGGCCAGCATCATGCACAGGAAAAACACCGGAAGTACGACCGCTGTTTCCAGCGTCAGACTCGCTTTCCAAAATGAAAAGAAAAAGAATGTTCTTTCGGAAACCATCACCCTTTTTTCCGGACAAGAAAAGGCTGATGGGTTTTTGCCGTCGGGAGAGACATTACCGTCCTTTCTTTTAGATTTTTTCATGCAGTTATGAATACATTTTTGTTGAACTGATACTGCTGTTTTCCGAAAGAACACCCTTTTTCACCTCACTTTCCGCCCGCCAGATATTCATATCCTCCCTTCACCGTCAGATCCGGACTTCCGGCATCCTTCCTGCCGGTAAAAGCCGATGTTACTTTACTGAAAACAGGATGGATTTTCCATGTCACATCGTCATTCATCGATACAACCATATAGTCCGCCTGGAAGTTGGAAAGGCTGGGGCAGGAGCGAATATTCATCTCCATCATATCCACACCTCTTCTTTTCTGTGTTGTCACAAACTGAAGGTTCAGAAGGATGCGCAGATGGTCCCGGTAGTTCATTCCTTCCTCCTGGCCGCGGGAACCCTGGGAAAGAATTTCTGCAATCTGCGGCAGTTTTTCCAGGCTCACCGACCAGGTTTCCTTCGTTTTTACGGCAGGAACCCTGCCTCCATTAAAAAGGATTCGAAGATCCATCATGCTTTCGCCGTAGGACCAGCCGATTAAAACGGCATGCTTCAGGATTGCTGTAAGTTCCGGAATGCCGGTCCAGCCGATGAGTGAAAAAGCAAGTGCCTGCGCCTGTCCTGAAAGCTGTGCATCCGCGGCTGCACAGGCATAGTTACAGCCTTCTCTCAATAAAAGCAGTTTTTTTGCCGTACCCGTAAGGTTTGCCTTATCCGTGTTTTTGCCGCAGAGGATATATTCGATCTGATACGCGAGCTCTCCCTCCTTCTTTTCTCCGTCTTTCGTCAGAAAATTCGGAAAGGTACCGAGCAGATATTCCCGAAAAAGAAGATGACCGGCTAGTCCTCCGTACGGCCGGGCCGCCTTCAGACTTCCCTTTTTGTGCCAGAGCCTTTTGGAATAGAGTGAAAAAGGTCCCACCCTTCCCGACGAAATCTCCCTGTCAGGACAGACTGCCTTTAAAATGCTCTTTCGCTGCAGTTTCCAAAGTGCCTTCAGCGGATTTTTCTTCTTCTCGTCCGACGGCGTACGCTCCTCCTCCGGCAGTGGTTGAGCCTGTGTTTCTCCGTTCCGGGCTGCCTCTGACTCCCGGTTTGATTCGAGTTCATCCCGTTTTTGTTCCTCCCGTTCTTTTAATTCCTCAATTTCCTTTTCCGCGCTGTTTTTCTCAATCTCAAAAACCTGCTGATCTTCCTCCATCTTTTTCGACCGCTGATAATAATCAGCCAGTTTCCCGGCCAGCTGTGTGACGGCCGTTTCATGCATGTAGGCCACTGCCTGCTGATAAAAGTTTTCACAGTCATCATCCGTAAGCAGCGCATACCCGGATACTTTACTCCCCATCAGCTGAAGGTTCCACGGATCGAAAGTGATCGATGGGATGCTGTATTCCGGTGCGGAAAGGTTATATCTCATGTAATGCTGCAGTTTCCCGTTCAGTCTTTCCATGTTGAAGTCACCGCTGCCGCAGGATGCGTCAACCCCGAAAATTTCATAATCCTCCAGCATCTTCTTCTCATATTCTCCAAACACCGACATATTTCCCATGTCCACAATATTCGCACACTGAGTTCTGCCTCCCTGAACACGGACGGATTCGATGAGCAAAAATAAAAGCGCCAGAAAAACACCGCTTAGCAAAGCAAAAAAAACTGTAATTACGCCGGCTGCTTCCTGCTTTTTCCTGATGTCCACCGCTCCGTCCTTTCCTCCGACCGTGTTTTTCATTCCCGGATGAGGGACCTCATCCGATGAAAAATCGTCAGATACTGCTGCTCTGGCTGGTGATTTTTTCGAGAATGGATGTAACCAGACTTGTCAGCTGATCCTTAAAGATAATGACCAGGGATATGAGTACCACCAGAATCAATATCAGCTCGACAACTCCAACCGCCCTTTCTTCCTCCAAAAATTCCCGGCCTGTTTTTCGCAGTTCATCTCTGACAGCTTTTTCCATATTCGCTTCCTCCTTCCGTATCCCGCGCCTGTGCTTCGGAAAACGGGACTGCATAGGGGAACCAACCATCCCCTTCCAGGCTTATCCGGCGCCTTTGTCCGCCCGTCCGAAAGACCAGCGGGCACGGAACAGAAGCTGAACAAAGCTGCTGCCATGTACCTGCGAAAATTCATCTGTTCAGTTTTCATTTTCACTATCCCTTTTTCACTTCCACTGTCCTTTGCCGGACCCCCGGCGTCTGATTATGCGGATAATAAAATCGATATTTTTCGATGTGTTAATGATGTGTCTGAAGCCAGAGATGTAAAAATCTGAAAAGAAATACTCACACGATATGAAACAATCACACGACAAGAAATACTCACACGATATGAAACAATCACACGACAAGAAATACTCACATGATACGAAACAATCACACGACAAGAAATACTCACATGATATGAAACAATCACACGATAAGAAATACTCGCATGATAAGAAATATTCACAGGATACGAAATACTCGCAAATTAAGAAAGAAATCACAAATAAAAAGCAGACAGACCGCTCATCCGGAGTTTACTTCTCCGTCTGATCGACTGTCTGCATTATAGCACAGGATCCGGCAAAACAGATTCCCAAAAATAAATCTTATTGTTGTATATTGTGCATCAGGAATGATATGTTACATCATTTCTCATTTTCTCTGAGATGGCCCAGCGTCCCGCCCGGATGCCACTTAACATACTGCTGCGGTGTGATATCCTTATCCTGCTGAAGTACCGTTGAAAGTGCCTGAAGCACCAGTGTTTCCGCCAGGATGGACATTCTCGGCGCACGGTTCAAAGGCCCGCCTTCCGCCTTCACGCCCGCGTAAATAAAGGCATCGCTGTGTTCGGCCAGCCAGGAATCCCTTCCTCCCGATACACCGATCACCTTGCAGCCGTTATTGATAACCGCCGTGATTGTCGCGCGCATCTCGTTGGTCTGACCGCTGTTGGAAATAAAAATAACGACATCGCCGGGAACCAGCTGTCCGCAGGAACCGTGTACGGCTTCTGTCCCGTGAAGAAAATAGGTCGGGTTTCCTGTTGATGACATAAGAGAGGCAATATAGCCCGCAATATGACCCGGTTTGCCTATCCCCGAAATATGAACCCTGTTTCCGTTTTTCTGCGCTTCCTTAATCAGATCCGCAGCTTTCTCGATCTCACTGTAATCCATCTGATCGATAAACTCCGTAAGATCTGTTTTCACTGTGCCCAGAAAAGTATCATAAGCTTCTCTGCATTCTTTTGTCATTTCCAGCCTCCTGTTTCGTATTTATCTGATTCTGCAGCGGCAAAGCGGATTTTTCGCCCCCCGGCTTTTACCGGAGCATGGACGTATCCGGATCGATACCGCATCTTTCCCTGCAAAAAGCTTCCGCTTTATCCAGATCCGGCAGCGACGGCATGGCGCCGAGCGCTGAAACGGTAAGAGCCGCTGTATGATTCGCAAACTTCAGTATATCTTCATAGTTCCAGCCGCAGGTAATGCCGACACAGAACGCACCGACAAAAGAATCTCCCGCCGCCGTCGGATCAACCGCCTGTATATTCTCCGCGCACGGGCTGTAATAGAAACCGCTCTTCTCTGTATCAAGCACGGCCCCCGCTTCTCCCAGCGTAATCAGTACATTTTTAACGCCTTTGGCCTTCAATGCCGCGCAGGCTGCCTTCGCATCGTCCATGTTAACCTTCCGGGCATTCTCCGGATCATGATGGATGGTAATTCCGATCATGTTCGCCGCTTCATGCTCATTCGGAGAAATGAACGACAGATGGGAAAGAAGTTCATCGGACAGCGGAGCGGACGGAGCAGAATTCAGCATGACCGGAACGCCCTTTTCATAGGCGTAGGCGGCAACCTGCTCATTGATCTCCATCGGAATTTCCAGCTGAAGGACAAGCAGATCGTAATCAGCAATCTTCTCCTTCAGAAATTCAACCTCATCTCTGCGAATTGTGTGGTTTGTGCCAGGCAGAACGATGATGCGGTTTTTCGTCTGTTCCCCCGGATGCTCTTCCAGAATGATGACCGAGCAGCCGGACATCTCGTTCTCGCCGCCATAAAGCATATCGTCGGTATGGATTCCTGCCTCGCGGCAGGTGCGGACCATCTCATCGCCGTTGGCATCGTGGCCGACCTTGCCAATCATGGTAACATCTGCCCCCAGTCTGGCCATCTGAACAGCCTGATTGGCTCCCTTGCCGCCCGGTGCCTTGGCAAAGGTATTTCCCAGGACGGTTTCCCCTTCCTTCGGGAAGATGCTGGTTCTTGCAATCTGGTCCATTACAAAGCTTCCAACAACCAGAATTTTTGGCTTTTTCATATCCTTAATCTCCTTTTTCTGTAAGCGTATTTACTCCTTCGGTTTTATACTGTGGGACCGGCTGCTGTAAATTGCATAATGCTCTTCGGATACAGTCAGATGTTCCTGAATGGCAACCCTGGCCGCCTGGGGATCGTGCTGCCGGAGTGCATCGAAAATCTTCTGATGCCTCCGGATGGCATCATCAATCGAGCCCTCCACATAAATCCCGCTCTCGATCTGCTCGATAAAAATATTTCTCATCGTCTGAACCAGGATCATCAACAGGCGGTTATCGGATGCCTTCGCGATCAGTACATGGAACTTAAAGTCCTCTTCACGGCGTTCCCGGATGGAAATATTCCGGTTTCGCAGCTTCAGAAGACAATCCGCCATTTCTGAAAGCTGTTCTTCCGTCACGTGAACAGCGGCACGTTCTGCCGAGGCTTCCTCCAGAATTTCCCGGACCTCATAAATTTCATGAACCGTGATCCCATCCATAATAACCATTCGGCGGAGCAATTCAGAGACATTGTTCGAATCCGGTTTGGTCACGTAAGAACCGCTCCCGTTCCTGGATTCGATCAGCCCACGGGCCTTCAGAAGTTTCAGCGCCTCCCGGATGACGGTACGGCTGACACCGCATCTTGCCCCCAGCGTCTGCTCCGAAGGTAATTTTCCACTGTCCCCGAAGGAATTGGAAAGAATATCGTTTTCCAGCCGATCCGCGATTGTTTCATATAGATTTACACAAGACTCTGAATTTGTACTGTTCTCTTTCATTGCTCTCTCCGTTCTGACTGCTGCATAAAGCCAGTGCTTACCTGTATTACAGATTTATCATATCATTCCCTGTTTTTGAAATCTATTAGCAGTAATTGAAGATATCATATTCTGTTTTTGCAAAATATGCACAATCAGCCGTGAAATGCAAAATATAAAAAATCAGTCTTAAAAATGCAGAATATGCACAATCGACCGTAAAAAGATAAACAGTACCGGTTCGGACAGATCATTATCTTTCCGAAATACGTACGTGCTTGTAATCAAGCTCTTTCATTCTCCGCAGCAGTTCCTTTTCCTGATCCGGTGTCAGATTTTCCATGGGGCGCCTCATCTTTGTGGTGGCGATAACGCCTTCATCCTTCAAAATTACCTTATAGGCTGCGATATTATTTGTTTCGCACATAACTGCGTTCAGAATATTGGTTCTTCTCTGTATCTTTGTTGCCAGATCAAAATCCTTCTTCTGTACAGCATCCCAGATCGCCGCATAATGTTCACGGATGATCACAGCGTTTCCGGAAACAACGCCATCGCCTCCGACAGCGCATACTGCCTCGAACAGATGATCCGGGCCGACCAGAACACTGAATGTCTGGTTCTTTACCATCATAAACTGCTGAAGCTTTGTAAAGTCGGGATAGCTGTATTTGATACCCAGAACATTCGGGCACGCGGCTGCTACCTTTTCGCATACATCCGCGTTAAGGTCATTCACTGCATTCTGCGGGATGCCATACATGTACACCGGAAAATCTTCCGGAACGCTATGCGCTACGGCGGTATAAAAATCAATCAGTCCCTGATCGCTGAGCTTATAAAATACCGGCGTGACTACGCCTATTCCGTCCGCCCCGATGGATACGGCGTGTTTTGCCAGTTCAATGGTATCCGCCTGGTTCCAGGCTCCAGCCTGCACAAAAACGGGAATACGTCCGGCAGCCTGTCTTACGGTTACCTCTGCCACCTGTTTTCTTTCCTCCACGGTCAGATACATCATCTCACCGGTTGTTCCGCACGGATACAGACACTGCAGGCCTCCGTCAATGACATGATCAACCAGTCTTTCCAGAGACGGTACATCAATTTTGTCATCTTCCGTTAATGGTGTCACAATAGGCACAACCGTCCCATACAGTTTTTTCATAATGTTCTCCTTTCAGGCTGTCATACAGCTAAAATCCTATTTGATATTATCACGGTTCTTTCGAAATTGCTATCATCTAATTTATTTGTCGCGGCGGCGAGACAAAAAATCATTGCCCGAAACTTCAGCGCGGCACAGGATGCGCCATTCTGTCCCCGCTGCCGGTCCGTCAGTATTTTTTTCTCCAGGGTGTGGAAGCACTTTTCCCGCTGTAGAAAAACTGATGGAACAGTCCATGCTCTTTCAGCCGTTCATTGGCATGCTCCAGCGCCTGCTCTTCAAACTGGGAACTGCACTGGCTGATCTCCTCAAAAACATAAGCCAGGTTCCTGTGAAGATGCTCCGGTGGATACTCTTTACCTTTTCGATCTGTTATTGCCTTCCGGAAAGCGCGGTCAAGCAGCAGTACTTCCTGTCCGGCAAGGGATCCGTTTATTTTCCGGATATTGGCGGCAGGCGTCATCCCTGACGTTCTCACGTGATTTACATGCATGAAATTCAAAATAAACATGATGTTTTCATAGGCTGTGAAAAAATCGGGGATGTTCACGGTTCGGTTCATCAGGGCGGCGCACTGTTCAGCCTCCGCAAAAGTGGCATCAATATACCGGTTTGCGCTCCCGAAACGCGTCTGTTTCAGCTTCAGGGCATCCAGTCTGGTAATCTGGACCAGCGTACCGAATTTTACAGATGCCCCGAGGAAATTGCGCGCGATTATCTTTTCACCGCAGGAAGGGCATATCTTTTCTGTCGTGATGCTGCCGCACTTCGGGCATCTTACTTCATCCATCTTCTGTTCAGCCTCCCATTGTACAAAACAGGCAGGCCGGTAACTGCCGGTCTGCCTCTGCCGCCGCCCCGCTGTCTTTGATCCGTGGGACGGCGAAATAATACTGATTTTTTTCAGCAGGTTTACAAATCTGCCGGTTTTTATTACTCGGTAGCTGCCTCGGTTGTTGTTTCAAGACCATCCGCATAGCTCTGGATCAGATCCCAGTCATCAACCAGCGGCTGAATTACCGGAATGGTAGCTTCCCGGATCGTGTCATCCGGAGTAATGATCGTGCAGCCATCTTCATCGGCCAGTGTCTTCTGAAGTTCTTTCTCCTGAGAAATAACCTGCTCATCCTGCCATGCAATAGCATTATTGATCGCGGTCTGAACAACTTCCTGATCATGCTCGGACATATTGTTCCATACATCGTTGTTGATGAATACCATGTTCGGGCAGATGATGTGGTTGGTCAGGATAACGTTCTTTACAACTTCGTAGAATTTATAGCTGTCGAAGGTGGTCAGCGGATTCTCCTGACCGTCAACAGTTCCTGTCTGCAGCGCCATGTAAAGGTCATTAATATTCATAGGAGTTGCGGCTGCTCCCCAGGACTCTACCATTTTTACATACAGATCCGATTCCGGAACACGGATCTTAAGACCCTTCAGATCATCCAGCGTATGGATTTCCTTGTCGGTTGTCAGCTGTCTTGTTCCATAATAGAAGGTTCCGAGGATACGGGTATTCACGCTTTCAAATTCTTTGTTCAGCGTATCCTTGTACTCTCCGTTCATTGTCTTCTGCATATGTTCAACGCTCTGCCACAGATACGGCGCCTCTACCTGGGCTGCCTTCGGGATCCATGCTCCGAACTGAGCCGGTCCTTCTGTAATAATATCAACCATGCCCTCCTGAACGCCTTCTACCAGGTCCTGAGATCCGCCTAATGCACCGTTCGGATATCCGGTAATGTGGATGTCTTCCGCGTTCTCATTGATCTCTTCGATTGCTTTCTGCATCATCTGTGTAACAATAGCGGTATCCGGATGAACGGAACCCCATTTCAGTTCAGTGGCAGCCTCAGCGGTTGTTGCAACTCCAACAGCCATCGCACATACGGCAGCAGCAGTCAAAATCTTCTTCATTTTCATTCGATTTCCCTCCAAATAATTTTATATTTTTCAGCCGCGTCCTTCGCAGCCAAAATACGATAGAAATACAGCACTGTCCGGCTCTCCGGTACGTTCACAGCACCCGCGTCACAATCCTCCGTAAACCAGATTCGGCAGGAAGTTGGTGATGGCCGGCACATAGGTGATCAGCAGCAGCGTGATCAGCAGCGGGATCAGGAACGGAGTGGTGGCTTTAATAACGCGGTTTGCCGATACCTTGGCCACGTTCGACGTTACATATAGTACAATTCCAACCGGCGGGGTAACAACACCGATCATCAGATTGACAATCATAATCAGGCATGCCTGTGTTTCCGATACCCCCATGGCTTCCATCGCCGGGATCAATATCGGGCTCAGGATCAGGATGGCGGCGGTGCCTTCCATGAAGCACCCGATGAACAGAAGAAACAGGTTAATCACCAGCAGGAATACAAATTTGTTCGGAATGCTGGTCAGCGCCATGGTCAGCTTCTGCGGGATCTGTGCGATGGTCAGGCAGTATCCGAAAATGTTGGCTGTCATAACGATCGACAAAACAACGCCGGTCGTCTCGCAGGTTGAGAGCATTACCTGCGGAATATCTTTCCATTTAAGGTCACGGTATCCGAAAATACCGATCAGCAGAGAATAGAAAGCTGCAATGATAGCCGCTTCGGTTGTCGTTACAATTCCGGTGTAGATTGCCAGAAACAGAATGACCGGTGCCATCAGGGCCAGAAATGCTTCCTTGAAGGCAACCCATATATCGTGTCCATTCGGTCTTGGGTTGCGTGGATAATGTCTCTTTTTTGAGTATATTGTCACCATAACACCCAGAGATATGGCCATCAAAATTCCCGGGAACAGGCCGCCCACAAAGCAGCGCCCTACGGAAGCTCCGACCGTAACACACAAAATAACCATGGGCAGGGACGGCGGGATAATTGGCCCGAGTACGGAGGAAGCGGCCGTAATGGCGCAGGAGAAATCGTCGTCATATCCGATTTCCCGCATCGCTTCAATCTCAATATTGCCCAGGCCGCCGGCATCGGCCACAGCCGTACCGCTCATGCCCGCGAACAGTGCCGAACAGATAATGTTCGCATGTCCCATCCCTCCGGGAACCGTACCCACAATGACGTTGGCAAAGCGGAACAGTTTCCGTGTCACACCGCCGGTATTCATCAGGTTTCCCATCAGAATGAAGAATGGTGCCGCAATCATCGTAAACGAATTGGCTGCCTGCGTCGTTCTCTGCACAACCGCCATCATCGGCTGATGTGTCATAAACATGTAAAGGAATGAGACGATGCCCAGATTTACATACAGCGGCAGTCCCGTAAACAGAAGAATGATAAAAACAATTAGTGCGACTGTCATTGCTCGTCACCTCCCTTATCTCTGTAATCCCTTGGTCCCTCGGTCAGGCACTCTTTGCAGGCTGCTATTTCGTAGGCAATAATAATTGCGTTGCAGATCGGGCAGATCAGATACACAACCGAGAAATTCATCTTAAAAGAAACAGCCGTACGTTTTGTTCCGGCCTGTACCAGGAAAATTCCGTAATATACCATCAGCAATGAAAAAACAATCGTGATGATGTGGCAGACAAACTGCAGCCATTTCTGTGCTTTTTTCGGAAGCATATTTAATATGGCCGTGATACGAATGTGCGAGTCCGCCTTTTCCGCGATTACCCAGCCTAAATAGCAGATCCAGACATAGGTCAGCCGGATCATTTCCTCCGACCACACAATCGGGTCATTGAGGATCCAGCGCCAGATAACCTGTGCCAGACCGAGAATAAAGATAAAGGTCATAAGGATAATGGCCAGTCCATCCACTCCCTTCTCCGTAATCGTTTTAATCCAGTACGGAGCGCCTTTCCTTTTTTCCGGGCTGCTTCCGGTCTTACTGTCCGCGGCGCCGGCTCTGTTCTTCTCCCCCATAAGTTCTCTCCTTCCTACTTGATCGTATTCATCTGATTTTTGATCGAAATCGTATACATCTTTTTTTGATCTGAATCGTACTCATCTTTTTTGATCGGAATCGTGCTCATCTTTTTCGATCTGAATCGTGCTCATCTTTTTCGATCTGAATCGTGTTCATCTTTTTTGATCGGAATCGTGCTCATCTTTTTCGATCTGAATCGTGTTCATCTTTTTTGATCTGAATCGTGTTCATCTTTTGATTGAATCGTATTCATTTTTTGATCTGATTGACCCTGAACCTCTCCAGCATCTGCTGACTCATGATCCGGAAATAATCCTGCGGATTCCCCATGGACAAAAAGCTGGCGCCCAGATCCTTCCAGAATTCAATCAGCTCCGGGGCGTAGCCTACGGACACTCCGAAGGGCTTGCCATGTGCCTTGCACGTAAGTGCAATTGTGCGCATCAGTTCCTTTACCTCCGGGTCAAAGAACTCTCCAAGCTTTCCTACCGAACCGGAAAGATCCATCGGTCCGCAGATGACGGCATCGACACCGGGCACTTTGCAGATCTTATCCAGATTCCGAACGGCTTCGGCACTTTCGCACTGCACAATTTTAAACAGGCAGTCATCAATCGTTTCCAGATATTCGTCCATGGGTTTCAGTCCATAGTCTATCGCGCGGCCCGGGCCGAACCCTCGCTTTCCTTTCGGCGGATACATACAGGCGTCAACGCACTTTTTTGCCTCCTCCGGGGTATTTACCATGGGAAAGATTATGCCGTCGGGTCCTGCCTCGATCACCGGTTTGATGTGTGCTGTCTCATGGTCCTGTACCCGGACAATGGCGCTGCACCCTCCGGCATTGGCAGCAATGATCGCATTCTTAATCATCGGCCAGGACATTCCGCCATGTTCATTATCAATCCAGATATAGTCATATCCAATCCAGCCGCACATTTCATAGAAATCCAGGTCCTGCGTCCAGCAGTGTGTCCCCAGACATACCTTTCCGGCAGCAAGGTTTTTTTTAAGTTGCTCTGCCTTATTCAACAGTATTCCTCCCCTCAAATCTCCTGCATTCTGCCGCAGAATATCTGTGATATTTCCACAAAACCTCTATGATATTGTAAAAGGCTTTCCTCCTCTTACAAATATCTGTAATACAGGTTCAATAATATCATAACTACGCCGGATTATTCAATACAATTACTGGATAAATTGACTATTTCTACAATTCCAACAATTATTTTCTTTGTTTTTTATGTATAAATTTTTTAGGTGGAAGCGCAGACCTGTCTGACCGGTATTTTCCTTAATTATTCTTGTCTGAAGGTTGCCACAGCTTCTGCAGTTTCTGCAGTTTCTGCCGCACAGTGCCAAAAAGACGCCCGCCGTGCAACAGAATAAGTGCGCGATGAAATTTCAGACAATGAATTTTTATGCGGCAATGCCTGGGCGACAACCGAAAGCAAGGCGCGGTGAAAAACCGGGCAACGCCCGGGCGACTGCCGCGACAAATCTATGCACCGAAATAAGGCCGCGTTGAAATTTCGGGCAATGATTTTTTTCTCTGACCCACCTGGGCGACA
>ONLK01000026.1:28376-47436 GCA_900318615.1 uncultured Eubacteriales bacterium | reverse complement strand
TTATTCATTTGCTTTATTCATTTGCTTTATTCGTTTACTTCAATAATGTAATTCTCCCGGAAAGATGAAAGCGGAGGAAGAACCTGTATCCCTGTCTTCTCGGACATTCCTCCGTCAAATCCCCTGTCATCCGCACGGCCGAACCAGGGTTCCAGACATACAAACGGTGCTTCATCGGACGGGCTCCAGATTCCGAAGTAAGGGAAATGGGGACAGTGTACCGTTACAAAGGGTGTGCGGTCCGGATAGCACAAACTGATGTCCTCAATCTGTCCCTTTTCGAAAATGTATGTGTCGATATCAAACATGTGATCCCGGATCCGGACATACCCGTGATCAGTCTCCATTGTGTACCGCCGGCCCGGATCCGCGGCAGACGCTTTCAAATCCATCAAAATATACCGCGGCTCTTCTGTTCCTTCAAAGTGAATGAAAAAGTCTGACTTTTTCCTGCCCGGTCCGATTGGAAGGCGAAAAGCCGGATGGGCTCCTATGGAGAAATACATATGGTGACATTCGGACAGATTAATCACATTCCAGAGAACACGGACATTTCGTACCTCCAGCTTATAGGTAATCTCCAGACGGAATTGAAATGGATATATTTTTTCAGTCTCCGCATCCGATTCCAGCGCGTAGGTTACCGAATCTTCTGTCCGGGAGCAGAGGGTGAACCGGGACGTCCGTGCAAAACCATGCTGCGCCGGCATGAAATATTCAATTCCGTGATGACGGTATTTGCCTCCGTTTACCCTGCCGACAAAAGGAAATAAAACCGGGGAATGATACTTCCAGAACCTGGGATCCCCATTCCAGAGAACATCCTGCATTTTCTCCTTATCATAAATGCTGATCAGTTCAGCTCCCATTTCCGATGTGCTGATCTTCAGAAAATCATTCTCAATCGAAGTCATAGTTCCTCCCATATTGTTTATTCCGTTCTTTGCTATCTCCCAACCTCCGGATTCTCGTTTAATCCGGTCTTAACTTATAATATCAAAGTTATTATCCCGTTCCTATACTATTTTAAATATTTAGAATGATAAATCCAGAATGCTGCAGTCAGCAGGCAGGCTGCACAGCCGGATGAAAAGCTTTCCGGAAAAGCAGCCTGTTTCTTTCTCCCGAACTATGATAAAATCAAGACAACACAGTAACAGGATGACTTTGGAATCCGCCCGAACATGAACAATTCGTGGCACCATTTGAGGCAAAAGACCCTTTGACCCTGACTTCACAACATTCGGTAAGGAAGGAGAAAGTTATGTACATTAAAAACAAAGCTTCAACCCAAATTGCGGAAATCAAAAATGTACGTGCTGACGGACGTGAACTTTACGTCAATGGAGAAAAATTTGAGACATTTGCTTCCAACGCGGAAGCTCAGTTAGAAATAATCCGTATTGCCCAGGCAATTGCCAATATGGATGATCTGTATGATCTTGCTCATCAGATTGAAGCGGACGATGATGATATGGACCTGTACGATGAGGACGATGATTTTGATCCCGATGAAGATTTCAACTTTTCAATACCTGAACCACAGCCGGTAACACAGGATGATGAGAATTATCTCGCTCCGCTGTCTAATATTATTCCGCTGTCCGACGATGAGGATACCTCCCCGAGGATCCGCTACGCTGCGTTCATTCTCAGCCTCCGTCAAACGGATGATCAGGAAGAAGGGGATATCTTTATAGATTATCTGACGGAGTCAGACTACACCCGCTATCGCAAGCAGGAATTGAAGGGTACCTGCGTCATTCTGAAATTGTTTGACGTGCGTGACGGTAAGATCGTCATTCCTAAAAAATAATATGATTACAGTGGCAAAAGGTACTTTTGACACTCATATCATCATACACTGTAGTTATACGATAAAATTCAACAGGAAAGGCATGTAAAAATGAGCAAACTTAGTGACATAAAGCAGTACGTGATCGATGCGGGCACAGGAACAGCCTTCTACAATTACGTGAATACAGAGCCTGTGTATCTTTCCAGGGGAATCCGAAAGGCCTACCTGGATGGAGACGGAAATATTCAGGAGGTTCTGAATGCCGCCACCCGTTTCCACAACCACGACTTCGGCTCTGCCGACAACACCGGCAAGGAACAAGGTCACGAATACGGGCGTTACGAAAGCAGCATTGAAGCCGGAGATGGCGAGGATGCCTCCATATGGGTACACAGGGATCACAAAAATCTGATTGCGTTCTTCCGGTTTGAAAGGTGACTTAAACGAATGCGCTGCAGCATTCAGCCGTATAGGCTGTTGCTGCAGCGCGTTTTTCTGTTTTTTAAACTTTGAATTCGTGCCGTACTGCCAACCCGCTTATTCCTGTTTCAGGCTGTTATCTGGTGCCTTTAAGCAGCGGCGATACGTGTTTGTAGATCAGGAATGTGATGACCACATCGATCATGCCCTTTACAAACGTGAATGGCATGTTGAATATCAGCAGACTCTGGAAAATGCTCTTTACACCCGGCATGATTGTCTGATACATTCCCAGAATCACTTCTTCAGGCATGAAATTATAATATACCGGATACACTACATAATAGTTAGCCGGAACAGATACGAGAGCCATAATGATGGCGCCGGCGAAGGATGCAAGGACAGCCCCTTTCTTTGTTTTATTCCTCTTGTAGATAATGCCGGCAGCTCCGGTAAATACGGCTCCGAGGATGAAGTTGGAAAGCTCTCCGACCCCGAAGGATCCGGTGGCGGCAGCGGCGTGAAGTACGTTTTTAATCAGCTCTACGATGACTCCGCATACAGGTCCCAGCGCAAAGGCTCCCAGCAATGCCGGAAGGTCAGAAAAATCAAATTTGATAAAACCCGGCATGATCATCGGTACCGGCAGCTCGATCAGCTGCAGAACAAATGCCAGCGCTGACAGCAGTCCTGTCATGGTGATGTAGCGGGCCGATGAAATTCTGACTTTGTCTTCCGTTCTTCGCTGCTGTTTCATTGTGTTTTCTCTGGCTTTCATGGACGCCATTGTGTTTGTTGAATCTGTCATTTTCAGTCTCCTTTTCTTTCCGGAGATCTTGAAAGGTTTCTGCTTCCAGCTTTTCGGCCGCAAAAAAGCCCTGAAATTGATAATTTCAGGGCTCGCATCAAACTAAAATCAGCATCTTCTTTCATCCAGACTTTACTGTTGGTACCGGGTTTGCACCGGTTCAGCTGCCGTCGGCAGGTCGCGGACTCATCAGTTTTTTCTGATTTACCGCCAGTGAGGAATTGCACCTCGCCCCGAAGATCTCCTGTTTTTTTACAGAACAAGTATATAGCATTGGCTGAAACGAATCAAGAGTAATTTTTCTGCCCGGAGCAGATCCTTTCCGGACCTTTCTGGCGTCTGAAATATCAGCACACCTTTGGTATAAAAATGATCAGTCCGATTATCGCCGCAAGGATAGCAGATATCAGTACCGCCCCTGCAGCTGTGTCTTTTGCCAGTTTGGCAAGGGGTTTTCGCTCCTCTGTCACAAGATCAACCACAGCCTCAATAGAAGTATTTACCATCTCCAGGCTCATGACCAGCGCAAAGAGGATCAGGCAGATGCACCATTCTGTAACGGATATCCTGCAGACGATACCTGCAAGGACGACCATGACCGCCATGGTCATATGAATCTTGAAGTTTCTCTCCTTCCGGATGACGGCGCCGATTCCCTGAAAAGCAAAGCCAAAACTTTGAATCAGGGGCTTATGTGCGGATTTTTTCCCCGGGAGCCGGTCCGGTTTTTCTGCCCCGTCCATTTTCAGCCTTTCTGTTTATTTCGGTTAAAATTAATCAGACATCCTGCCAGTACGATCTGCTTTTCAAGGTCTGTCATATCCGAAATGTAAAGGGAAATTTTCTTAACCTCTCCATCTGCGCTGATCTGATACGCCGGAATATCTTTCATATTTTCCGGACTTCCTTCGAGCACGCGGCGGATACCCGGTACGTAAATATAGTCGCCGACCTTGAAGGCGGGCTCTTCTTTCATCTGGAACGGAAGCATCCCCCAGTTCATCACATTGGAACGATAACGCTTCGTTGCGTACTCACAGCAAATGTTCGCAAGGCCCCCCAGCACTCTCTGGCAGCTGGCTGCCTGTTCACGTGCGGAACCATCGCCCGGACGTACACAGTAAATCATGCTGCCGATCTCGATTTCCGCCCGATCTGCCTCCGGCGTGATCCCGGCAATCGTTTCGTATACACTCTTCAGACTTTCAACCGGTGCCTTCGCACTGATTCTCTCCTGTTCCATAGCTCCGGTCCGCTTTGCGCGGCCGACGTACTCCGGATCGCGGCGGGACAGTGTAAACTGTGCCAGACCGATCGGGTTGGAACGGTAGGATGAAGTTTCTCCGGACGGAATCAGCTCATCGGTCGTGGTAACCTCGTCCATAATCTTTGAATCCACACGGAGAAGAATATTCTGCGCCAGCGCCTCCATCTGCGGCCACGGTTTAATGTTCGGACCGCTGATCAGTTCCTCCTGCATCTTCGCATTGCCAAAGCCCTGGTAAACTCTGGATTTATACGGACTGTCATCATAATCGTATTCCGGTACCACATAGTCGTCCGCCAGGTCCGTAGCCGGAGTAAGAACCCCCTGGTGAACAGCCGTTGCAGCAATCGAGCGGGCATCCATCAGTGCAACGGCGGAAAGCTGTCCGCTTCCCGGCTTGGAGCCTTCACGGCTCGGGAAGTTTCGTGTGGTGTGCCGGATGCTGAGTGCATTGTTTGCCGGTGTATCGCCGGCGCCGAAGCACGGCCCGCAGTAGGCTGTCTTGACAGCCGCTCCGCTGCGCATCAAAGATGCGATTGCACCCTTCTTTATCAAATCCAGATATACCGGCTGAGAGGACGGATATACATCCAGTGTGAATTCACCATTGCCGCAGGCAGCCTTGCCCAGGATATGAGCCGCATCCATGATATTGACATAGTTGCCTCCGGCACAGCCTGCGATAACGCCCTGCTGCACATGAATCCTGCCGTTCGTGATCTTATCGGTAAGCGTAAAATGGATATCCGGATTGCTTGTGATTTCAGCCGCATGCTTTTCAATACCGCGGAAAATGTCGCCTGCATTTTCATTCAGCTCACGGATCGTGTATACATTGCTCGGATGAAACGGCAGCGCGATCATGGGTTCAACCGCAGAAAGATCCACCTCAATGCATCCATCATAGTAAGCTACACCGGCCGGGTTCAGTTCCTTATAATCACCGCCCCGGTGATGTTTTTCAAGGAACCGCTTCGTGTCCTCATCCGTGCGCCAGATGGAAGAAAGGCAGGCTGTCTCGGTTGTCATAACATCCACGCTGTTACGGAAATCTGTCGTCATGGAAGCCACCCCCGGGCCTACAAATTCCATGATCTTATTTTTTACATAAGAATTCTTATAGACCTCCCGTTCGATCGCAAGGGCAATATCGTGCGGACCGACGCCCGGCTGCGGTTTTCCAGTCAGATAAACGCAGACCACTCCCGGATACCGGATATCATAGGTATCCCGCAGCAGCTGCTTTGCCAGCTCTCCGCCGCCTTCGCCGATGGCCAGCGTCCCCAGCGCTCCATACCGGGTATGGCTGTCGGAACCGAGGATCATTTTCCCGCATCCGGCAAAGTTTTCACGCATATACTGATGAATGACCGCCATGTGAGGGGGAACGAAAATGCCCCCGTATTTTCTGGCTGCGGAAAGTCCGAAAACATGATCATCTTCGTTGATCGTACCTCCGACAGCACAAAGAGAATTATGACAGCAGGTCAGTACGTACGGGATCGGGAATTTCGTCATGCCGGAAGCGCGTGCTGTCTGAATAATTCCGACGTAGGTAATGTCATGACTGGTCATGGCATCAAAGCGCTCCTTCAGATTCTCCATATCCTCTGTTGTATTATGAGCTTTCAGAATGCTGTAAGCAATCGTACCCTTATAAGCTTCCTTCTTGTCAAACTTGCAGCCGGCTTTTTCCGCCTCCTTCTCGGGGATAATTTCATTACCGCCAGCCAGGTAAACGCCGCCTTCGTGTAATTTAACCATAAAAACCTCCCTGATTATCTGTGAACATTCTTATAATACAAACTGACATATAAATTTTTGCCGTTATTTAGTTATAATACCACAGTTTTCCGCTCCGTGCATCAGCAGTATTTTTTCTGCCTCCTTCAGAAAGAAAACCATATCCTCCCGCTTTGGCAGGTCCCGGTACAATACTCCATACGGAAAATCTACATTTTCCCTGATAGGGATGACTTTAAGGTTCTGGCTTTCAAGATTGCTCCGGATCCTGTACTCCGGCAGCACCCCTATTCCATAACCTGCCTGCACCATAGCTACGATCACTTCGTCATTCTCAGGGAACAGATCATGATGATGCAGACTATGAATATTCAGGAGATCCCGGACCGGATTGTTCGATTCCGATGGAATTAGATTCTGACGTGGAGAAATCAGTTCCGCACTTTCAAGATCATCAAAAGACAGAACTGCCTTTCCCGCGAGAGGATGATCCCCGGGGAGCACGGCACAGGTTCTCATCAGCGTAAACTTCTTAAACTGAAGCCCGGATTTTTTTGCCATATGACTGCTGGCAAACATAAAATCCTGAAATCCGAAAACGGTCCTGTCGATCAGCCTGTCATATGCATCAATCATAATTACCGGTTCTGTCTCCGGAAATCGCCGTCTTAAGGAAATAAGAGCCGGCTGCAGCAGCATAATTTCAGCCTGACTTGCACATCCAAATCGTAATTCTCTGTTTTTACCGTTGTCCCGCAGCCGGTCCAGTGCTGTGTGTTCCTGCTGCAGGATTGCTGCAGCGTCAGTAAGAAAGATCCTTCCCGCCATCGTAAGATTCACCCCATGTCGGTTCCTTACAAACAACGTGACCTGAAGTTCATCTTCCAAATGCTGAATATGATGGCTGACGGTAGCAACCGAAAAGTACAGTTCACGAGCTGCCCGGGCAAAGCTAAGATGATTGGCAACGGAAACAAAGCATTCTAATTCCTGCGTAGTCAATGTAGTCCTCCTCCTGCATTATTACCGGCCGAAAAACACCCGCCTTCTATATTTTTATCAGTATATCATTATTAGATTGCAACAGCATGGCTCAGGTTCTGGCCGCATCCGGGCTGAAAGTCTGGATGACCAGCCGGCATCAGGATACATTGGACCGTGCTAAAGATGCCATCAGCATCGCCGTCCGTGGAATGCTGGAGAACAATCTGGCAGATGAAAATTATCTTGGCAGAGTCTGGGACAATCTGCAGCTGATCACAAATGATCATATTCCTGAAATTGCCGATAAGATGGATATTGTTTTTGAAACCGTTGTAGAAAATAAAGACGCAAAACGTGAAATTTATTCTTTGCTGGACCGGTACTGCAGACCTGACTGTATTTTTGCGAGCAATACCTCCGGAATGGATATTTTCAGTGTGACAGCAGGGATTGTTCACCATCCGGAACGACAGATTATCGCTCATTGGTTTAATCCGCCTCATCTTATGACTCTGGTGGAAGTCGTGTGCGGGGAAAAAACAAGTGCAAAAACCACTTCGGCAGTTCGGAGCCTTTTGAAATATGTCGGGAAAAAGCCGGCGGTCTGGGTACCGGAATTGGCAGCGGAATGATCTACCCTCAGATTATGGGATATAATGCTCAGTTATTTCCGGATAAACAGGGGGTTGTCTCCGGTGCCATTGCAGGAGTTTACGGCGGTGCATCTATCGTCTGGTCTCCATTACTTGCCAGATGGATTGACTCAGGAAGTCTCGCATCTGCCACAGCTATTGCCGGTGTTATCGCCCTGGTTGTAATTGGCGTCGCATCGTTTCTGATTGAACCGGTCCCGGAGGATTATATCACCTATAAACGGGCGGGGGCTGCAGCTTCCAGTCACGGCAGCCATACCAGAACTGCTCTTTCAGACCTGACCCGCGGTCAGATGGTGAAAACCAGTTTGTTTTATGTAGCTTTTATTGCTTTTACTTTCGGCTGTACCTCGGGAATGATGGTAATATCCCAGGTTTCCGCCATCATGCAGAACAGCTTTGCAATGACAGCGGTCCAGGCTTCTTTCTATGTATCCCTGATTTCTTTTATGAGTATGATCGGCCGATTCCTGTGGGGTACGGTAACGGACCATTTCAATAAATATGTAACTCTTTCCATCATTTGCGGTCTGCCTGTTATTTCGATGGGACTGCTTGTTTTTTCCCATGCGCGGGTACTGACAATTGTCTGTCTTGCAGTGACTGCCCTTTGCTATGGAGGATTCGGAAGTACGATCACTCCCATAACGGCCGATTTGTTTGGTTCCAGGCATGTTACAGAAAACTACGGAGTCATGTATCTGGCCTTCGGGTTCGCCGGTCTGATCGGTCCGCAGATGGCCGTTCGGCTTTCCCACAATGGCAATTACGCCACCGCATACCTGATTGCCGCGCTGCTTTCCGTTATTGCTTTGGCTATGGCATTGATTGTTCGAAGAAAAGTAACCAGAACCGATGCATGAACCGGCCATAAAAATCCGGCTGGCATATGTAAAGTTCTATCCCTGGAATATTACATCTCCGTGTCATCACATCCCCTGGTTTTGTGATGCAGGTTCATGAATGAAATATGAAATAGAAATAATAAGAAAGAAGTGTCCGTAAGATCATACGTATTGACGATAGGTCTGAGGACGCTTCTTTTTAATGCTCTTCTGTGCCCTCCTGATGCCCTCCTGATTTTTCAGTATTCCTCCCGGTATTCCTGCAGTATGAATCCGGGAATCTGTGATCGCGTACTGTTCTTTTTAAACTTTCTGCAACCAAACTCCTATTTCATTTGTATTATAGGTGAAGGGACCTTCAAATGAGCAAAAGGAGTGTGAGGCAAGTATGCGATTGCCTGCTAGAGAGGTGGCGGACAAGTATCAGGAATGTGTATTCAGAGCTGCTTTCAGTATATGCCGCAATCAGGAAGACGCGGAGGACATCGTCCAGGAAACATTCCTTCGGTATATCGAGGGCAATTGTGAATATGAGAATGAACAGCACATCAAAGCATGGCTGATCAGAACCGCTGTAAACAGATCTAAAAATGTGGTTCAGTCTTTCTGGCACCGGAAAAGGGAAGCTTTCGGAGATTACATGCAGGAAATTCCTTTCCAGGAGCCGGCAGACCGCGAACTGGTGGAAACGGTTCTCTCGCTTCCTGAAAAATACCGGATCATCCTGTATCTGTATTATTACGAGGATTATCCCGTCAGTGAAATCTCGGAAATTCTGCATCTGTCAGCGAATGCGGTGAAAAGCCGGCTTTACAGAGGCAGACAGTTACTGAAGACAAAACTCGGGGAGGAATGGACAGATGACGAATAAAGAAAAGTTTAAAAGAGCATTCTCTGCATTACATACATCTGAAAATTTTGCGCTCAATCTGGAGAGTAAACCTGTGAAACGTAAAATCCGCTTACCCAAACCGGCGGTTGCGGCTATTACCGCTGCTGCCATCTGCAGCAGCGGAGCCATATGCTATACGGCCGATGTTGGCGGGATCCAGCGAACCGTTCAGGTATGGCTGCATGGCGACCAGACAACGGCTACCATAACGGTGGGAGACGGAGATGATCAGATTACGCATTACAGCATTCAGGATTCTTCCGGCAGTGAAGTGCAGGGCGGAGGCGGTGTAGCCTTCAATGAAGACGGAAGTGAACGGCCGCTGACCACTGCGGAAATGCAGGATTACCTGAACATGCCGACAACGGATACGATTGGCCATCACCTCTATCTGTTTTACAAGGATCAGAAAATTGATCTGACAGACAGATTTGACAAAGATGGGCTGTGCTATATTACACTCATCGATGGAAAGAAAAAGATTTACGTGACCGTTGCAGAAAGTGGCGGCATGGTTTCACGGGAAGACCGCTACGCAGAAAAAAGTGAGCTTCCGAAAGAGTGGTTCAAGTAAATGAAAAGGGCTGTCGCACTAAGACAATTAGTTGCGTCAGCCTTTTCAATCGGGTGAGATCCGGCCGGGCGGCCGGATTTCTCTTATAAAACGAATAGCCCGGGCTTCGAAAAGTTCGGGCTTTATCGTAAAATAATGGTATGCGAACCATATTACGTTTACAGCACGATTATACGGCATTTCATGGCTATAATCAAACTTCCCTTTTTTCATTTACTCAGGTTCTCTTCATTTGCTCAGTAAAAGAAGATCAGTGGTTCCCCGTCAAGCCGGACGGTATGTTCAAAAACGTCTACCCTTCTTCCGCTGATCAGGTCCGTGTACGTTCCGTCCGGCAGATCAACCTGCATTGCCATCGCCCTGCCAAGGGTGCTGAAAAGACCGGCCATCCGGCTGTTTCCGGCTGCTGCCGGCTTATCTCCCACTGTTTTGGATCCGGTTTTTGCGCCTGCCGGTGCTCCGTTCCCTCTTCTCTGCCTTACTGCGAAGATGACATCGCCCGATACTGCCTCCGCCTGGAATGAGGAATCCGTGAACAGCACATTCTGTCTGATCGCACGCAGTTTCTGCATCAGCGGCGTTATGTCTCTGCCCGTCTCAAAATCAACAGGATCACTGTCGAACAAGGTCGGATGATGCGTCACCTCAAACTCCTGCCCCGCATAGATCATGACGGTTCCTTTTTCAAAATACTGCCATGCTGTCCAGTTTCGAAGTGCCCGCTCGTCCGGAAGCAGCTCAGCCGCGCGCGGACGGTCATGGTTCTCCAGGCATCTGAGTTTTACATAGTTTTCCGGAAAAATACCTTCCTGAAGATTAACCCGGAGCAGATACGTTTTCAGAAAGCTTTCCCTGTCTCCGGACACATGGATGGAATCTCCCGGAAGGATCATGGAACCGGTCTGTGCTGCTTTCTGCCAGTTGTAGGTATCATAATCGTAGCAAATATCAAATGCCTGATACAATTCACTGTCCGATGATGTCGGAACCCCTGCTTTACGGTTTTCGATCACCATTTCCTGTTCGACGGCTTCCGCAAGCCAGATGCAGCCCGGCCGAACCTGTTCCACTTCCCTTCGGGCACGTTTCCAGAAATCCAGCGGCACCATCGGTGCCACATCACAGCGGAAACCATCCACATACGCTGCCCACATTTTCAGTGTATCAATCTGATAGTCCCAGAGCGCTTCCGAGCTTTCATAATCCAGATCAACAACATCCCACCAGTCTCCGATCCGGTTTCCGAGAGAACCGTCTGCCTTGTGAAAAAACCACTCCGGGTGCGTTTTCGCCAGGACCGAGTCCGGGGATGTGTGATTATAAACCACGTCCAGCATCATCTTCAGGCCCTTTCGGTGCGCCGCCTCTGCCAGCTCCGCAAAATCCTGCATCGTCCCGATGTGGGGATCAACGGCACGATAATCCGATATGGCATACGGTGAACCCATCGACCCTTTTCGATGCAGGATGCCCGAAGGCTGAACCGGAAGCAGATAAATGATATCGACGCCAAGTGATCTGATCCGGTCGAGATCCTGCTCAACGTCCTTCAGCTTTCCGCCTTTATAGTTTCTCGTGAATATCTGATAGATGACCTGATTTCTCAGGGTAAGGTCTGTATAGCGTGCCATGATTTCCTCCTGATTTGACGATCATAATAATCCATAATTCAGATTAATCTCTGCTTATTATATCCGATTTCATCCATCAGCGGAATCGAAATTCCAGAAAGCGCGCGGCGGGAGCTTTGGACAATGGCGAAAGGCCGCGCCGCGCCTTGTCATGCACCAAAGCAAGTAGGCGAAAGTATCCTGGACAATGCCGAAATCCGGGCATGTTTCATGCATCATGTCATGCATGAGGTACAGAAAAAGCCTCAGAACCCTTCAAATGCAGGTTTTATGCGGGTTTGCAGACTTTTACTTTTTCTATCTTTATCTGCCATTTTCCACTTTGATGCATCCTTTTGCATCAAAATATGCATCAAAAATCACAGCTGTGATGCGCTGTAACAAATGTAACTGATGAATAAAAAAGAAAGCAAATCAGACAAGATTTGCCTTCTTTTACACCAATTCTTTATCTTCCTTCAGGCTATATCCTTCCCGGATATTTGCCATCATTTTCCAATTTCTTCCAAATACAGATCCACAATATACGATTGCTCCCCGGGGCACAAATTACTTCTTTTCTTCATCATATCACATTTCACATCACAAAGTGTTTAACGATTTTCTCGGATCCAGGCAAAAAGAAATCTGCCACCCATCCAACAAGAAATGCGCAGATGATCGTACCTATTCCCCAGATACCACCGAGTATCGCTCCAACCAGCACAAACGCAAAGTCTGTCACTACGCGAACAAGTCCAAATCGAAGATGTGCTTTTTCGCTGATTGCAACCGCCACCAGGTCATTCGGTCCGGTTCCTGCCTCTGACTCGATAACGATGGTCATGCCGAACGCAAGGATCGCACAACCCAGTGCCAGAATAAGGATCTTAATATTTCTCTCAAAGGATATCAGCGAGCATTCAAAAATGTCAATATATTGTCATAGTGGAACATCGCTTGAATATACTGTTTTCGATAATTATATTATAGATAGCTATGCTACAATATTTACAAAGCGTTCTTTTCTCCATCAAAATATTTTCACTATTATTCATTTCAATATTTTACCAACCGACATCGTGCTGAAGCTTCTTGGTACCTGGCCTTTAAGTTACAAGGGGGAATTATCATGACTTTCGCGGATCAACTAAACGATTTGATTGAACAGATCGGATGTACCAATAAACAGCTCTCTGACGCTGCCCAGCTTAGTCCAGGTGCGATCACCCGCTACCGTAACGCAGAGAGGGTTCCTCAACCTGAGTCTGAACCTTACGTTAAGCTGGTACAAGCTCTCTCTGTTTTGTCTGCTGCTACTGATCATCCATTTTCTGTTGAAGAACTCAGCGATATTTTCAGTAAATCCAGCAATGCCCAGACACTGCAAATTGAGTACAGTGCATACATCCAGAAACTGAACCAGCTTTTGAAGGGTCTGGACATCAAGAGTGTAGATTTGGCTCATTTCCTGCATTCAGATCCCTCATGGGTTTCACGAATACTCTCCGGTCAGAGGCAGCCTTCTGATCTGCTGAAATTCACAAATAGCGTTGCTGATTATATAGCCGGACGCTTTCATGATAGTCAGGTTCTCCCGACGCTTCTTAGCATTCTTGAAATAGATGCAGAACATGAAGCATCTGAAATATCCCGCCAGAGCCTGCAGGAACATATTATCCAGTGGCTCGGTACTAACCCGGAAAATCCTGCAAATGATCCGATCCAATCTTTCCTGGAAAAACTGGATGAGTTTGATTTGAATGCGTTTATGCGGTCGATCCATTTTCAGGAAATGAAGGTGCCTACGCTTCCTTTCCATATGCCCGGTTCCAAATACTATTCCGGTATTGAGGAGATGAAACAGGCGGAGCTTGATTTTTTGAAAACAACGGTGACTTCCAAAGCAATGGACGATGTGATCTTTTACAGTGATATGCCTATTGCGGAGATGGCCGAAGACGAAGATTTCAAGAAAAAGTGGATGTTCGGGATGGCAATGATGCTGCGTAAAGGTCTGCATCTCCACATTGTCCACGATGTTCACAGGCCGTTCCCTGAGATGCTTCTCGGATTAGGAAACTGGATTCCGATGTATATGACAGGGCAGATCTCTCCGTATTATTTTAAAGAGCCTACCAATAGTGCCTTTTTGCATTTCATTCGTTCTTCCGGATCTGCTTCAATAACCGGTGAGGCAATCGCAGGCTGTCAGGAATGCGGGCGTTATATTAGCTCAAAAAATAAAGATGATATCCAGTATATGCGACTGCGTGCTGAAAAAATGCTCTCCGTTGCAAAACCGCTTATGCATATTTATCGCGAGGATCGATCAGCATCTTTCCACGATCGTCTGCGCAAGCTCAGACGCAATGATGATAATTATAGACTGCTGGGTTCTGCTCCGCCTATCTTCACAATGTCTGAGGCCCTCCTGAAATCGATATTACGCAGAAATCAAACTTCAGGATTAGAGACTGAACAGATTCTATCATACCGAAAAGAGCTGGTCAGGCGTTTATCTGAAAAGGATATCAGGTGTAAGTGGTCTATTGAACTTCCACTGCTTTCTGACAATGAATATTCTGAACACCCTGTACGGCTTCCGCTCTCTGAACTTTTCATCAGTCAGGATCTTTGCTACACACTTGATGAATATAAGCAGCACCTGGAACAGACAAAAGAGTTTGTGAATGCCCATAACCAGTTCACTCTGCATTTAGATCCTGGTTATGTATTCCGAAATATTCGTATCACAATCTGTGAAGACAGATATGTGCTTGTTTCAAAAAGTAATATACCTGCGATCCATTTTATTCTGTATCATCCAAAAATGATTACAGCTTTTGAGGGCTTCCAGACATAAGCAGAGGAGGCGGTTCGACATTGAACCGCCTCCTGTTATTTACATAACTGAAGCCTTCTTTCATCCACTCCAATCTGTTAGAACACACGACCTACAATCGCACAATCTGAATAAAGTCCTGTACAAGCAAGACCATACGAGTAGCTGCTGCTGCCCGGATAGAATGGCAATGATGCGAGCACGGTGTATTTTGTCTTGTTCTTATTATAAAGTGTCATAATATGGGAGTCGGAGCAGAAGTAGTAAACATTCTTGGTCTGATTTTTGTAGATTGCCTTGGCTACTCCACCGCTCTCCATGTTAAGCCATGCGCTGGATGAACGAACGACTTTTTTTGTCTTCTTATCAACCAGATAAATATATCCGTAATCGCCCGATTTCATTGTCATCGTCTGACCAGTCTTATTGGTAATGTGGAAACGTACACCTGTACCATATGTTCCAGAGATGTAACCGATTGTATCTAGTTTTGCGACAACAGATACAATACGAACAGGTTTAGAGAATTTACTCTTCTGTTTTCCTTTTACAGCTCTAACCTTATAGTAATAAATTCCGGATGTAGCTTTTTTGAATGACAGCGCTTTGGTTGATCCCCATTTTCTATATCCACTGTCCTTCTTTGTGGAGCGATACACCTCATACGATGTTGCACCTGAATATTTGTACCATTTTACGACCGCTTTTCCATTATGATATTCAGAAGTCTTCTTGATCGATACCGCTTTGCTTGTAAATGTACTTGCTGCTTCTGCTGTCGCCGGAATAGCGAACAGACTTACAGCTATCATGAAAATGCCGATCAACATCCATCTCAAACTGTTATGTTTTATCTTTCTGTCCATAGTTTTCCTCTTTCCATTCTCCAAACTGTGAAACTCATTTTTTGCCGGCTTCAACAATGCATTCACATGCGATCATGTATGCTTCAATTTCTTTTTTTCAGCTGTTCCATTCACCTATCCATTAGAAGGCCTCATGCTCCCGGTTGATCAAATACCAGATTTGCATCAACGATCACATCATCTTCCGGCATAATGAATGTATATCTGCCTTCCGCTAAATATCCTCCGAGTTCTTCTCCGTTCCGTGAGTCTTTTACTGAAATCGTCAGCGTTGCATCTGTCACTGACATTGTTTCGATTTCAACTTCTTCTCCTGCTTTAGCAGTCTTAGGGCAATTAACGATCATATCCTCTCCTGAGCGAATCGTTATATTAAATTCTTCTGCCCGTATTGTCGAAAAGCGATTGCCATTCATCAACAGTCCTATTATCAGAACAATAAACAACCATTTCTTCATACGCTCCCTTCTTTCTCGTAATCTGAATTATTGTGTCCACTCCTAGTTTATATATACCCTCTGTCAACCAACGCAGACGCACTTTTGTCAGTTTGTCATTGACAGTTTTGTCAAAGACGCTTGTCTCACATATTCAAATGCTATCTTATTCTTATCAATTCCTTTCAAGGGAACAGTGGACGTGAAAACATTGATTGACAAAACAAAAAGTACAGGAGGACCGAACTATGTTATGCAGCAAACTCAAACTATTCAGCACCGTGTTAGGAACAACAATATTGTTTTCAGGCATTTGCGCATACGCAGATACCATTGCTTTGGAAAGTGACGGCATCTCCATCGAAGCCGAAGATTATGTATCCATTCGTGAAGATGAAGGTTTTACATATCTGTATACTATGGAGGATGACTCTATCCCGTATGTGATCGTAGGATCCTATCCTGAATGTAAAGTTCCTATTGCAGACGACTTTACCGAACAGATGATGGAGCCCAATTATAAAGATCTGCAAGTTGTAGCAGGTCCGGAAGAACAGGTGATTGGTGAGAATACATTCGAAAAAATAACATACAGCTATACCATTCAGGACCAGTATGAGGTCACTGATGAACGCCTTTTTATCCAATATGGTAATAAAGTTCTGATGTTTGGCTCAAAAGAAGTGCCAGATGCCGGATATAAAAATCCGGATGGTTTCCTGGAGCATGTAGCTGAAAGCTTCAAGCCTTTGGCAGGTGGCGGTGACGATTATAATCTGATACTCCACAATGATTCAGATGACACTATAAAAGAAACCGGTTCTGATCCCGATGGTCTGAGCCAGCCAGATCTTCGTGGACTTGAATCCTATACCGAGTCCGATAACGGTGATGGCAGCTATACGTACTACTTTGAGCAGTGCGGTCTGTCCGTCACGATGCCGGAGGAATTTTATCAGGGAACAAGAGTCATTGCTGATATCGCATCCGTCACATGGGTCCATAGAGATAGTTACGAAGCCTACTTAAAAGAAGGAATGACACAGGGCGGCCGTCTCTTTACAATCGGATATTCCGTCCAGAGTGACTTTATGAACTTACCGGGATACACCTATCTTGGATTTGATGAGAACGAAACTGCAAACTGGTATTTCTCTGTGCCGACAGATTACCAGGCTTATATTGGGGATGATGGAATCCAGGATGAATATAATAAATTGAACCACATGACGGATGAGATCCGTGAAAGCATCAAAATCGAAGGGATTGCTGAAGAAATTGCGACTCCAGGAGCTAATATTACATCTACCGAGTCAGAGGCAGTTGCTCTTACCGCATCTCCGATCACGTGGGAATATATGACGATTGGTAAAACTGTCAGTCCCTCCGATTTTTCTGTGGTTTCCGAAGTCTATAACTGTAATGAATACTGTTCGCTTGCAAATCCGCTGCATTTGTCGTTAAGAGCAGTCTCTCCGGACAAAAAGATCAATATTTGCCTATGACTCTGCTTCCGGCTTTGTTTGCTACGATGAGTTTTCAGTTGGTGGGGAAGTGATCAATCAGCACGTCAATGGTCAACTTGATCTGACAACTATGACACCTATGTGGACCACATTAACTCCAGGTGAATACTGCGACCAGCTTGCACAGCAGACCATGCCTGGAGTGCTTCTGACGCCTGGCGCAAAGGATGATTATGAAGCAATGCAGGACTTTTTCTCTGATATCGAGAAGCAGGCATTCGAGACTGCAAGCAGTACATTGAGCACAGTCGAAGGATTGAGTTTTGGCAGATCCGAGTCTTCAATCGCTGCCCCAAGAATGCTTTCCACTTCTGCTCCGATATGGATCAGTCTCTGTGTTCTTTTCTTCCGATCCTCCGTCTTTTTTCTCGCTTCCAGCTGTTTCAGTCTGGCATTGTACTGACGCATCTTTTCATTCGGATATCACGCTCCATGGTCTTCGACATACAGCAGCAACGCTTCTGATTGCAGATCATGTGGATGTAAAGACGGTATCCCGCTTTCTTGGACACGCCGAAACATCCACTACGATGAATATTTATGCCCATGCACTTGATGAAGCAGTCGAGGCAATACCGAGTACCTTTGATAAACTGTTTACAGTAAATGCATCAAAATGCATCAAACCACAAAAAAGGAGGTTGCCTCCAAATAAGAGACAGCCTCCAAAGCCCGTAAAATGGGCAAAAAAAGAAAGCTGCTGACGGGAATCGGACCCGTGACCTCCGCATTACCAATGCGACGCTCTACCGACTGAGCCACAGCAGCTTACGCGATACTTTCGTATCCGCAACAAACTGAATATTACCATACTGACTTATGCTTGTCAATTACTTTTTTCGGACCTTTGAATTCTCTGACGGACAATCTCATATGCCAGGATCCCGGCTGCCACGGAGGCGTTCAGTGAATCAATATCCCCTTTCATGGGGATGGAAGCCGTAAAATCACATTTTTCCTTCACCAGCCGGCTGACCCCGGATCCTTCATTGCCGATGACCAGGCCGATAGGACCGGTAAGGTTCTGGCGGTACATGATTTCTCCGCCCATGTCCGCGCAGACAAACCAGATGCCTCTTTTCTTCAGTTCCTCCATCGTCTGAACCAGATTGGTGACGCGGGCTACCGGAGTATAATGGATAGCCCCGGCACTGGCCTTGGCAGCTGTGGCTGTCAGGCCGACCGCTCTGCGTTTCGGAATAATGACTCCATGTGCACCGCACAGATTGGCGGTACGAATGATCGCGCCGAGATTGTGAGGATCCTCAATATCGTCGAGAAGGATAAGGAACGGATCCTCGCCCTTCTCCTCTGCCTTTTTCAGAATATCTTCAACGGATGCGTACGGGCAGGCGGCTGCTTTCGCAATTACTCCCTGATGGGATCCTGTCTCCGTGATCTGATCAAGCCGTTCCTTCGGAACGCGCTCCACAATCGTATCCTGCCGGGATGCCTCGCGAAGAATGGTCATGACCGGACCATCCTTTAAGCCTTCCTGCACATACAGGCGGTCGATCGTCTTACCGGCCCGGAACGCCTCTATAACCGGATTGCGCCCCTCGATCTGCAGAGAATCCTTCTCCCCGTCACTGCCAGAAGCGGCGGCGGGTTTGTAATCGGTGCTGCGCTGTTCCGGATAATTTCGGTTCAGGCGGCCGGCTGCGAAGTTTTCCGTGTGCCTCCCGGAGCCACGGTACCCATCCTTTCCGGCACCGCTTCTGCCCTCATGAGTAAAACCTCGTCTGCCGCAGTCAGAGTTCGTTCTATCTGATTTCATCCGGTCCGCTTTCGC
>ONLK01000026.1:0-28363 GCA_900318615.1 uncultured Eubacteriales bacterium | reverse complement strand
TCCGCTTTCGCCCGGTCTGCTTTCGTTCCCACTTTCATTCGGTCAGATTTCATTTTCTGTCTCCTTAAGTCCCATGGCAATCAGATCAAGCATGCGCTCTTTCCGGCCGTTCAGATATAAATAGCCAATAAGTGTTTCAAAGCCCGTCGCGTCCAGGTACTCGTCCCGTGTGGCATTCTTCGCTGTGTTTTTCGGGTCGCTGTTGCGGCCGCGGCGGTAAACCGCCGCCTCCTCTTCCGAAAGATGCGGTTCAAGTGCACGGATCATGCGGCTCTGCGTCCCGGCGCGGACCAGATGGCTGGCCTCATTATGCAGTTTGTAAGCCTGACGGTCATGTTTGCGTACGATCAGCAGACGGATGACCAGTGTGAAGACTGCATCTCCCAGAAAAGCCAGCGCTCCCGGCCCATACTGTTCGTAATTGCGGTTTTCATGGGGAAAAAGGGTATCCAGATAGTCTGCCTGGTGAATCTCTTCTCCCGGCGCCTCATTACCGGATATCGTATTCTTCGGTGTCAGATCCTGTTCCACTTGACTCCCTCTCTGGTATCCTTCAGTTCAATGCCCATATCCAGAAGTTTCTGGCGGATAGCATCTGCCTTCGCGTAATCCTTAGCCTTTCTGGCTTCCTGGCGCTCCTCAATCATCTTTTCAACCTCAGCATCCAGGCTGTCTTCCTTTTTCTCAAAGATAAGCCCGAGGACATCGCCCAGCTTCAAAATTTCAGCTTTGACTGCGCCGATAAATGCTCTGGAACTTTCGGTGTTCGCTTCCGCATTGGCAAAGCGGACCAGATCAAAGATGGCTGCCAGCGCATCCGCTGTGTTCAGATCATCATCCATGGCTTCGATGAACTTCTGCTCAAAGCCATTTATCTGTTCCATCTTGTTTTTTTCTGCCTCTGTCATTTCATCGGAGGCGACGGCTGACAGCAGGTAGTTCAGGTTGTCGACAGCGTTGCGGATACGTTCCAAAGAAGTTTTCGCTGATTCCATCAGCTCCGCGGAGAAGTTCAGCGGGCTCCTGTAGTGGGCACTGAGCATGAAAAGACGCAGTACCTGAAGATCATATTTTTCGCCGATCTCGCGGACCGTAAAGAAGTTGCCCAGAGACTTGGACATCTTGCGGTTATCAATGTTCAAAAATGCATTGTGCAGCCAGTAATGCGCAAACGGAGCATGGTTGCAGCATTCGGACTGTGCGATTTCATTTTCGTGATGCGGAAATACCAGATCTTCACCGCCGGCATGAATGTCGATCGTCGGTCCCAGATATCTTCTGGCCATGACGGAGCATTCAATATGCCAGCCCGGGCGTCCCTGTCCCCAGGGGCTGTCCCAGTACGGTTCTCCTTCTTTCTTTGGCTTCCACAAAACAAAATCAAGCGGATCCTCCTTCTCGTCCTCACCACTGACCAGCAGTGAGCGGCTGCCGCCCCGCAGATCGTCCAGATTCTTATGCGAAAGCTTTCCGTAATCCGGATCCTTGCGGGTGCTGAAATACACGGTTCCGTTCTTTTCGTAGGCATACCCCTGATCGATCAGGGAGCGGATCATCTCGATCATGCCGCCGATTTCCTGAGTTGCACGCGGATGAACCGTTGCCGGGCGTACGTTCATGGCCGCCATATCTTTCTTGCATTCTGCAATGTAACGTTCTGCAATTTCCGAAGCGCTGCAGCCTTCCTCATTTGCCTCGCGGATAATCTTATCGTCTACATCCGTAAAATTGGATACATACCGAACTTCGTAACCGCGAAACTCAAAATAGCGGCGGGCTGTATCGAAAACGATCATCGGCCGCGCGTTGCCGATGTGAATGTAGTTGTAAACGGTCGGTCCGCACACATACATGGAAACCTTGCCCGGCTCGATAGGAACAAACTCCTCTTTCACTTTGGACATCGTGTTGTAAAGTCTCATAATGATATTTTTACCTTTCCTTATACAGTGACTATTTTCCCATTTTCATTAATACAACTAAAGCGGCTGTTTTTTCATTTATACAACTTCGCTTACGCAGCATCGGTGAAGCGGATCCTCCTGCCCCAGATACTGAGGCACATCCGCGATATTAATCTGCTGGATACTTTCTTCTTCGCCTGACCTGATCTTATCTTCCTCCAGTTTTACCGCACGGCTCTCGGAACGTCCCAGAGTTACCTTGTAAAGCCCGTTATTTTCCTGAATCAGCGGGTCCACAATTTTCCAGAGGAACTCATCGGGGCTTTGCGCATGAACCAGTGCAATATACGCGCTGAAGTTCGTAATACGTCTCATCATCGGCGGAAAATCCTCCCGGAATGTACATTCGCCGCTGATCGGCTGCTCCTTGTCATCAAATATGATCCGGACTTCTCCGCCGGAAGCCTTCTGCTCGTAATCCAGGGTTCTGTAATATTTAACCGTACGGTATGTGAAAGCATCGTACAGCTGGGCAAGCCGGCGATTTACATTACGGCAGAGCACTTCTACGATCGCATCGTCGCACAGCCAGATCTGACGGTCGATTCCGCCGCTGCGGTCATCACAGACATCATTTTCCCATACCCACGGCCACGCGCTCCGGAAACCGAACGGTTTATAAATTTCCTCGTCCGCAGGCATCAGAAAGGTAAACGGCACCTTTTCCGCGTTCAGATCATTCAGCGATTTCTCCATGAGTTTCCTCATCAGCCCGCGGCGGCGATAGTTTTCATCCGTGGCGACAGCTACAATATAGGGGATATTCCTTCGTTCGCTGAAAATCCGCATGTTGACCGGGTTCAGATGCAGCATGGAGCGCACTGCCATGTTTCCGCTGCCGTCGTTTTTCCCTGTCTCCAATGCCGCGTAAATGGTATTGTTTACCGCCTTGAACTCATAATAATAATCTGAGAACGCTCCCTTATCCTCCGGGAAAGCTGCCTCATAAAGTTGTTTTGTCAGAAGATGCTCTGTCTTTTCCAGTTTTCTGATTGTGACCATGATGACTATTCTCCGATTTTTCCATTTCCTTCGTCTTTATATATGTCCTGCGGACGGGCAGTGCCGGCACCCTGCTCCCGGACACCCCGCCGGCGAACCGACCGCAATATCATCGGCGACCAGATCCATCAGCGGCAGAAGCAGACAGATCGCCTGCGCGCTGATGCCTTCCCCGTTTCCGGTAAAACCGAGGCCTTCCTCCGTTGTCGCCTTCACGCTGACCTGTTCCGGACGAATGTTCAGCGCTTCGGCTATATTTTTGCGCATCTGGTCAATGTACGGGCGCATTTTCGGTTTCTGTGCGATGATTGTTGCATCAATATTTTCTATCGTATAGTTATTTTCGTCAAGCATCCTGCCGACTTCTTTCAATAATTTTATGCTGTCCGCACCGGCGTAGGCCGGATCATTATCCGGAAAATGCTGACCGATATCCCCGAGTGCCGCTGCGCCCAGAAGCGCATCCATGACAGCATGGACCAGCACATCCGCATCCGAATGACCAAGCAGGCCCTTTTCACAGGGAATATTTACTCCTCCAATGATCAGATCCCGGTTTTCAACAAGCCGGTGTACATCATAACCCATTCCAATTCTCATGCTCTGTATCCTCCGTCTGAAAAGCTCCTGCTGCTCTGTTCCCCAGGTTTTTCAGTGCCTCTCATCCTTGTTTTCATAAACACTGCAGAACCGGGCACAAAAGGATGGCTGTTCTCCGGCCGCAGTTAAATGGGAAATATCGCCGAAACGGCTCAGGCGAAAGTTGACAATACCCTTCTCCCGCTCCTCCGAATTGATCTCTGTCACCGACGTGGTAAGACTTACCGTGCGGTGCCACAAAAGAAACGGAGATATGTTAAAAAGCCAGGAGAGCATGACACAGGTAACTCCGAAATGACAGAAAAATGCGATCGTTTTATCTGTCCCCTGCGCTGTGCGGTACAATTGTCCATCCCGTTCATAACCATAGCGGACAAGAATTTCATCCAGTCCCCTGCCCACCTGCGTATATCTGTCGTAAGCATCCGTCTTCCGGACGAGAGGGGAATTTTTCCAGTTATCCGTGCTCAGATAGGACGGATCCGATACGAGCGCCGCTGGAATCATATCCCAGAGGATCGGACGGATATAGGATCCGTCCGGAGCCGGTGCGCTGTCCGGGAAGAAGGATCGAAACTCCGGATATTTATTCAGATCCAGCGCGGTGGTAAATTCACGAAGCCATGGAAGGGTTTCCCCTTCCTTCCCACAGGCCTGCAGGGTCGGCAGGGCTGTTTCCTGAGCCCTCCCGAGCGGGGAAAGATAAAAATCCTCTATATGTTCACGCACCAGCTGTCTGGAGAGCAGCTGTGCCTCTCTTTGTCCCTTTTGTGTCAGAACATCGTGTACGTAATCCGGTTCGCCGTGGCGAATAAGCAATATTCTCATTTTTTCTCCTCCGATGCTTTCCCATCATATCACTTTTTATGATATACTGACAAGGCTGTGCACAGAAGGAAAACTTTGCCGGAACCGGTGTACGGCGTGAATATTCGATAAAAAACATTCCTGCATCGAAAGGATGCAGACAAGGTTTATTCTACTGGAAAAAGATGAAGTTTATGAAGGTGATCCGTAATGAATAAAAAAGAAATTTCCGAAATCAAAAAACAATTTACTCCCGACCGCTGTGCCATCAGCAAAATTGCTCTATGCTACGTAGACGGGGAGAAAAACAAGGTTTCTGTAACAGCCGGCTCCTTCTCCACGCTGGAGGAGGAAGAACAGTTCAAATATTTTGCGATTATCCGCCGGGTATTGTCAAGCTCCCTTGGCCGCAGCACCCTCAATATGGAATTTTCGCTGGATCAGGAAGAAACCGGCACACCGCATGATCTTCTGATGCAGTTAAATGCAAGTGCCCTGGAGGACAATGGGCTGCTGGATAAATTCTACGATGCCGTCATTGCCGGCTATGACACCGCCGAAAATTATCTTATTGTAACTATTCACGCCGATTACGATGTCCCGGGAAAGGCAAAGGACAATTCCGAAATGTTCGATGCGAGTGAGGAAGTATACAGCTACATCCTATCCGCCGTATGCCCCGTTTCCCTGGCCAAACCGGCCCTTGCCTTTGACGCCGAGGCCAATACGTTCCGGGACCGCATCCGTGACCGGATTGTAGCTGCGCCGGTGTTCGGATTTTTGTTTCCAGCCTTCAATGACCGCAGTACCGACATTCATTCTCTGCTCTTCTACTCCAAAAAAGCAGATGAGCTCCCGACGGATTATATTGATTCCGTACTTGGCTGTGCTCTTCCTGTCACCGCCGGAGCTCAAAAAGAAACCTTTGCAGAACTTATTCAGGAGACGCTCGGTGACCGGTGTGACTTTGCGACAGTTAAAAATATTCATGACCAGCTGCATGAACTGACCGAAAAGGCGAAGGACAGCCCGGACCCGGTCATGCTCGATGAGGGTGACATTAAAGCCATCCTGGAACAATCCGGCGCCGATGATGAAAAAATGGAAAACTTCGCAGGCCGCTTCGAAAAAGCCGCCGGCGAAAATATGGAATTTAATGCCGGCAATCTGACGGACGGCAAAAAGTTTGAGGTACACACTCCGGACATCGAAATCCGCGTCAGCCCGGACCGGACCGACCTGATCGAGCAGAAAGAAGTGGACGGACGATCCTGCCTGGTCATTCCGGTTACCGATGAAGTGACCGTAAATGGAATAAAAATAAGAGATATATAATGCAAAGTCCGGAACGAATAAGTATAATGTGAATGATCGGTGATTTGTTTTGAAAGGAGTCTTTATGTTTTACGATGTCATTATCATTGGAGCCGGTCCCGGCGGTATCTTTTCCGCCTACGAACTGACCCAGAAAAAGCCTGAATTAAAAATTGCTGTCTTCGAGGCCGGTTATCCCCTTGAGAAGCGTCACTGCCCTATTGACGGCGTCAAAATAAAATCCTGCATCAACTGCAAGACCTGCTCGATTATGAAAGGTTTCGGCGGTGCCGGTGCTTTTTCCGATGGAAAATACAACATTACCAACGATTTCGGCGGCACGCTGTATGAACACATCGGCCGAAAAACGGCTCTCGATCTGATGCATTATGTGGACGACATCAATGTAAGCCACGGCGGCGAGGGTACCAGGATGTATTCCACCAGCGGCACAGCGATCAAGAAAACCTGTCTGCAGAACAAGCTGAAGCTGCTGGATGCTTCCGTCCGTCATCTGGGAACCGATATCAATTATGTTGTTCTCGGAAATATTTATAACGAACTGAAGGATAAAGTCGATTTTTATTTCCACACCCCCATCGACAGGATTGAGGTGCTGGAGGACGGCGGTTACCGCGTCAGCTATCATGGTACTACAAAAAAAGCTGCGGTTACGCACCTGGCTCCGGAAAACGGGCCGGACACTCCGACGGAGGCGGAGGAAGAATTCGAGACAGCTGACTGCCGCAGCTGCATCATTTCCGTAGGCCGCAGCGGCAGCAAATGGATGGAAGACATCTGTTCCCAGATGCACATTCCGACCAAATCGAACCGTGTCGATATCGGCGTCCGTGTCGAACTGCCTGCTCTGATCTTCCAGGATCTTACCGACCAGGTTTATGAAAGCAAGATTGTATACCGTACAGAGAAATTTGAAGATAATGTCCGCACATTCTGCATGAACCCGAACGGCATTGTCGTCAACGAAAATACAAACGGTATTGTAACCGTGAACGGACACAGCTTTGAGGATCCGGAGAAGAAAACAGAGAACACTAACTTTGCTTTGCTGGTGGCAAAACATTTCTCGGAACCGTTCCACGACAGCAACGGCTACGGCGAAAGCATTGCCCGCCTTTCCAACATGCTTGGCGGCGGTGTCATTGTCCAGCGTTTCGGTGATCTGGTCCGCGGCCGCCGGAGTACCCCGCAGCGGATCAAAGAAGGTCTGGTAACTCCGACCCTCAACGCAACCCCAGGGGATCTGAGCCTGGTTCTTCCGAAACGAATTCTTGACGGCATTATCGAAATGATCTACGCGCTTGACAAAATCGCTCCCGGGACCGCGAATGATGATACCCTGCTGTATGGTGTTGAGGTTAAGTTCTACAACATGGAAGTACAGCTTGACGAAAACCTCGAGACAAAATACAAGGGTCTTTACATCATCGGCGACGGCAGCGGTGTTACCCACTCCCTGAGCCACGCCAGCGCGAGCGGCGTATATGTTGCGCGGCGAATCGCCGGGATGGTATAAAGCCATTATTCGTATAAATTATTCGTACACAATACACAAGGGCGGCTGCAATTCCGTTTGAAACCCGGAATTGCAGCCGCCCTTTTTTAACGCTTCTATCCGACGGGCCTTCTTTGTCCGTCCTTCTTCGTACATTCTTTTTTGATGGTTTTCCTTATCCGTTCCTCTTTGTCAGTTCTCCTTTTTGTCAGTTCTCCTCTGTCCTGTGCTCTTCCGCTGTCACTGTTTCTGCCTGTTCCTGCTCGCCGTCAATCACCTGATAGCTGGTCTTGAACATTTTTTTATCCGGCTGAGGAACCTCAATGTGCAGCGCGTGACGCAGAACATCGGCCGTCGTTTTTACCGGAATGATTTTCAGGTGATCTCTGGTTTCCTTCGGAACATCCTCCAGATCCTGAACATTGGTGTCCGGAATCAGGACCGTCGTGATACCCGCGCGATCCGCAGCCATCAGTTTCTCAGGCAGTCCGCCGATCGGCAGGACCTGACCGCGCAGTGAAATCTCACCGGTCATCGCCAGATGACGGTCAACCGGGATCCCGGTTACCAGCGACGACAGAGCCGTAAACAGCGTGACCCCGGCGGACGGTCCATCCTTCTGCACCGAGCCTTCCGGCACATGGATATGAATATCCTTATCGCTGAAATCCAGGTTGTCTTCGACAAATGTCGATTTGACGAGGGTTGCCGCTATCGTCGCGGATTCCTTCATGACATCGCCCAGCTGTCCGGTGATGATCATGTTCCCGTGTCCGCCTACAACTTTCGTTTCGATGAATAAAATCTCGCCGCCAACCTGCGTCCATGCAAGGCCTGCCACAACTCCGACGGTATCCCTATCCAGAATACGGTCATGGATCACGCGCTTGTTTCCAAGATATTTGCTCAGTTTGGAAGCATCAACCGTAATCTTCTCCGTGCCGTGCTCCACAATCTCAGCTGCCGTATGACGGCAGAGAATGTCCAGCTGCTTTTTCAGACCGCGGACTCCTGCTTCCATTGTATATTCTTCAATAATCTTTCTCAGTGCATCATCTGTGACGGTCAGAATATCCTTGTCAATGCCGGCATCCGACAGGGCGCGCGGCATCAGATAGCGCTTTGAAATTTCCAGTTTCTCGCCGGGTGTGTATCCGGAAAGACTGATGACCTCGCAGCGGTCCAGCAGCGGTCCCGGAATGGTCTGCGTCGTATTGGCCGTGCAGATGAAGAATACATTGGACAGATCATACGGTACATTCATGTAATGATCCGTGAAGGTTGAATTCTGTTCCGGATCCAGCACCTCCAGCAGGGCACTGGCAGGATCCCCGTTATAGCTTTCTCCCATCTTGTCGATTTCATCGAGCACGACGACCGGGTTCATCGACCCGGACTTTTTGATGCCGTCCATGATGCGGCCGGGCATTGCCCCGATGTAGGTTCTCCGATGTCCCCGGATTTCAGCTTCATCACGGATGCCGCCCAGACTGATGCGGACATATTTGCGTCCCAGTGCCTCGGCAACGCTCTTTCCCATCGATGTCTTGCCGGTGCCTGGTGCTCCAACCAGGAGCAGAATAGATCCGGACTGATTTTTCTTCAGCGTCATAACCGCAATCTGCTGCAGGATTCTTTCCTTTACCTTGTCCAGGCCGTAGTGATCCCTGTTCAGAATTTCACGTGCCTTCGCAAGATCCACCTCCGGAGTTTCATCGATCTTCCATTTCAGGGAAGTCATGAAATCCAGATAATTTTCCAGGGAAGAGCGCTCCGGATCATTCGGCTGAGCTTCACGGTAATGTTTCAGTACCTGGTCGACTTCCTTGCGCGCCTCCGGCGGCATCCCGGACTCATCGACCAGTTTCTGATAATCCCTTGCCTGAGCGTTCTTAACGTTCTGTGCCTCCCCCTGACTTTTCAGACTGTCAGCGAAGGCTTCAAGTGCTTCCTTCAGCAGTCTTACTCTTTCTTTCAGGGAATCGGTCAGGAGCAGCGCATATTTCTGAGCCGGATCCTGAATAAGATACGGGCCGAATACGACTCCGTACTCATTCACCGAACTTATCTGCTCTACGTTTGATTCATTAAACCGATATCCGCGCAGCTGCTTCAGTGCTTCGACCGTTTTCGATTTAAGCTCATTCAGCGCTTCCTTCTCCTCATCCGCCGTCAGATCCGCTGTTTCATCCACCTCGCTGCAGGAACTTGCCCAGACTCCCTGAGCCATCGCAGGATTCAGTACATTCACCTTCTTCAGTGTACGAAGATGAAGTACGCGTCCGCCGGCCGTCATACCCATGCCGGTAACTTCCGCCAGAACACCGAGTCCGTAAAAATCATCCGTGGTCACCTGCTGACGGCTGAGCGGATTTTTCAGCGGAACAATAACTGCCCGGTTGCCCCCCGCTCCCAGCCGGTCCTTTTCCTCTCTGGAAAGTTCCGGGAGCGTCACGGACATTTCTGCTCCCGGCAGGATAATTGTATTAAAAACTGGTACAAGCATATAATTCTGCATAACTTTCAACTCCTTATCCGGCATACTCAGACGAAACAATTCCGCTGATAAAATGCCTGCGCAAATGAATGCTGAAGTTATAATAGCACCAGTTGTTAGCACTGTCAACTATTGAGTGCTAATGTGTTCTCATTTCCACCCGCCTGCTTTTACTTTTCCCTTTCCTTCGTTTTCGCGGCCTCCGCAAACTTTCTGTCCATTTCGCTTTCTGCATCCTGTAATGGCAGCCGGTGCATAAACCATACAACAAATGGAATGGATGTCAGCACGGTCAATATGTCGGCGCTCAGCTGCGCCGTCTCCAGGCCGGTCAGACCGAAAAAGTGCGTAAGGATCAGGATGGACGGAATGAAATAAATACCGCTTCTCATGGCGGAAAGAACAGACGCCTGCCGGTGCTTGCCTATGCTCTGGAACATCATGTTGGATGTCACGGAGAAGGGCTGCAGGAGCACTGCAATGCACTGGTAGCGCAGCGCGGGAACGCCAATGGCGATAACCTTCGGATCATCCCGGAATACACGGATAATCGACTCCGGAAATGCAAAACCGAATAAGGTCAGAACCAGCATCAGTGCTTCCCCGGACAGCCATGTAAAGAAAAATCCCCGGCGGACGCGTGAATATTTTTCTGCTCCATAATTATAGGCTGCCACCGGCTGATAGCCCTGACCGATTCCGATCATGGCCGATCCGATCAGCATAACCACCCGGCCGACAATCGCCATGGCTGCGATCGCTGCATCCCCGTACGGCGCTGCCGCACGGTTCAAAACCATGGACGAAAACGAATTCAGCATCTGCCGGATCAGGCTGGGAAGTCCATTCTGAATGGTATAAACCAGTTCTGTCTTAAATTCTGCGGGAATGCGCGGACGGATGGAACTGATTGTTTTGCCCCTGGTGAACATCGAAAGAAGAATAAAAAAGCTGATATACTGCGAGATGGCGGTAGACAGGCCGGCTCCGTGAATTCCCATGTGCAGTCCGAACATCAGAATCGGGTCGCCGATCATGTTCAGAACTCCGCCGGACACCAGTCCGATCATGGCATAAAATGCCTTCCCCTCATAGCGCATGACGTTATTCAGAACACAGCTCCCGGCAAGGGCAGGACCCGCCACCAGAATATAAATTCCATACGCCTTCGCATACGGAAGGATCGTCTCCGTACTTCCGAGCATCCGCATCAGCGGCGTCAGAAAAATTAAAGAAATAATTGTAATCACAGAACTGAAAATCAGAGAAAACCAGAAGGCGGTCGTCAGGAAGCGATTGGCCCCCTCCTCATCCCCGGCGCCGAGTTTCCGGCTGATAATACTCCCGCTCCCGTGGCCGAACATAAATCCGACCGCCTGAAACACGGCCTGGACACTCGCCAGAATCCCGATGGCTGCGGAAGCACTGGTTCCCAGTTTCCCTACAAAATACGCATCAACCACGTTATAAATCATCGATATCATCATGCTGATGATGGTCGGCACCGCAAGCTTCGGAATCAAACGGCTGATCGGTGTCAGAACCAGTTTATTATACTGTTCCCTCTCCTTCTGGTTCAGCGCCTCCTCCTGTCTCATACCGTTCCGTGTTTCCTCCTGACTCCTGTCGTCCTTTACTTCCTTATTCATACCATGCTCCCTGCCCTTTTCACTGTAATAATTATACAGTTCCATTATTTCTCAACATTTTTCAAAAATCAATCCTGAAAACAGGGTATAATGTCCGTAAGCACAGCAGGAAACAGGAAATACGAGGTGAGAATAAATGTCAGAAAATCATGAATTTATCCGTAACGGTACCATGATCCAGTATTTCGAATGGTACCTTCCGGATGATGGTTCACTCTGGAAAAAAGTATCCCGGGAAGCTGCAAAGCTTGCGGATGCCGGAATTACGGCTCTCTGGCTTCCGCCTGCTTTCAAGGGACCGGGCGGGATTCACGATGTCGGCTATGGAGCCTATGATCTTTACGATCTGGGTGAATTTAACCAGAAGGGCTCCATTCCGACCAAATACGGAACCCGGAGGGAATACACGGATGCCATTCGTGCCTGTCATAAAGCCGGAATGCAGGTTTACGCCGATATTGTTGTCGACCATAAGATCGGAGCAGATGGAACCGAGGAGGTTGAAGCCTTTGAATGCGCCGGGAATAACCGTGAGGAAGAACTGGGCGGTGAAATTAAAATACGTGCCTACACGATCTTCAATTTCCTGGGAAGACACGGAAAATATTCTTCCTTTACCTGGGATTCCTCCTGCTTTGACGGGGTTGACTATGATGACTATACAAAGAAAAATTCTGTATACCTGCTCAAGGGGCATACCTGGCAGCATAATGTAGATACGGAAAACGGCAATTTTGATTATCTGATGGGCGCCGATCTCGATTTTTCGGTTCCGAAGGTAATTAAGGAGCTTACGGACTGGGGAAAATGGTATTTAGATACAACGGATATCGATGGTTTCCGGCTCGATGCCGTCAAACATATCGATGCCGGCATTTATCGGGACTGGCTTCCGGCGATGCGCAGCTATGCGAAACGTGAACTATTCACCGTCGGGGAATACTGGAGCAATGATCTGAATACACTCAGAAACTACATCTGTGAAGTGAACGGAGATATGAGTCTTTTTGATGTGCCGCTTCACTTTAATCTGCAGCGTATCTCGCTGAACGGGGAGGGGGAAGATCTCCGCCGTGTCTTCGACAACACATTGACCAGTGTCGATCCGACACATGCGGTGACCTTCGTAGACAATCATGACACAGAACCCGGTCAGGCGCTTTGTTCCTGGGTGGGCGGATGGTTCCGCGAACATGCCTATGCGCTCATTCTTCTCCGTCAGTCCGGATATCCCTGCGTTTTCTACGGCGACCTTTATGGCATTCCATCCCGGAATATCAATCCGATGGGTGAAAGCCTGCTGACGCTGCTTCGTCTTCGCCGGGATTATGCGTATGGCTGGCAGCATGACTACTGGAATGATGCCCACTGTATCGGATGGACCCGTGAAAAAGGTCTGGCTGCCATCCTGTCAACCATGGGAGAGCATACCTTTTCCATGTACGTCGGAGAAGTCTTCTCCGGATCAACGTTTGTCGATGCGCTTGGAAATAACGATTCGCGGATCGTGATTCATCCGGACGGAACCGGCGATTTTCCGGTACACGCCGGTCAGGCCAGCGTATACGTACCGGAAGCAAAACCATAAATCCAGTACGTTCCATTATATTCAATAATAAAGCGAAATCACCAGGATTTCTGCTGCGCAGCCCAGCCGCAACGGCGGGCCGTAGGTTCCGATCCCGGCTGTAGTAATGGTTTCCATGCCGCCGATATTTTTCTGACCGGCGGCATTTTTGTACATAAAACGAACCAGTATATTTCCGGGCCACAGCTGACCGCCGTGGGTATGACCGGATAAAACCAGGTCAGCCCCGTTTTTCTGAAGCTCATCCAGATCGTACGGCTCATGTTCGATCACAACTGTCGGCATATCGGTTCTTAATCCGCCAAGCAGTTGTGCTGCACTTTTTCGTTTATTTTTACCATCCCCGGTTTTATCCATATCCTTGCGGCCGGCAAACTGAACGTTGTCTATCACCAGTGTTTTATCGTTTATGTCCCGGAAACCGCAGGCGCGGACAAAATCATCCATTTTTGCCGGACGGCGGGCCAGGGACGCTTTTTGCAGCGGAAAGCCGAAAAGCAGAGGCTCCTCCACATCATGGTTGCCCCATACATAATAGACTCCATTTTCTGCCTTCATCTGACTGAAAATTTCCTCCAGTTCCTCTGCCTTCACTCCCTCGAACGTACTGCTGAAAAAATCCCCGGCTATAAAAATAACATCTGCCGCCTGCTCATTCACCTGCCGGACCATATCTTCCATCTGATTGAGATCCGTATTGACACCCAGATGCATGTCCGATAATAGAACGATCTTCATCTCCCTGGCAGACGGCTGTGTACCGTTCCCGTCCTGCGTAAATTGCACGGTGTAGCTGGTCACACGGTTCGTTATGGCGTTTCTGTGACCATACCCATTCATGATTGCGGTAAAGGAAATGCAGGCAAGAAAAGCAATCCACGCAGCCGGACGGCAGGGAATTTTCCCGAACGGATGACGCAGCATCGCCGCCATCAATCTGACAATCAGCAGAATAATAAAGCCGAGCGCCAGATAAATGTCGATCCCCAGTATTCTATTGCCGGTCCGCAGAAAAGTTTCCTTCAGCTCTCTCCCCCACAGCCAGAAGGCGCCTGCCAGCGGAAAGAAGGCGGCCGCGGTTTCCGCTGCGGCAAGGAACACCAGCAGATATTTCCAGCGTGTGATCCCCCGGAGCCAGTAATAAAGCTGGGATAAAATAAATATATGAAACAGTATAAAAGAAATAATAAGAATAACCTTTCTCATAGTCAGCTTTCTTTATCCCACCGGCAGATTCTCTGTAACGGACACAGGCTCTGCACCGGAGCAGATTCATAAGAAAAGGCAGCCGCATCCGCATGCAGCTGCCCGCTATCATTTTGTAAACCCGCGGTACATGATCTGTCCCCAGGCTGCAAAAATGCACTCTGTTATTCGGTGATGCTTTCCAGCCAGTGCTCATCCGGCTCATAGCCCAGAATTTTTACTACCGTGGACGCTACGTTGGCAAGGCCGAAGTCACCATCCTTCACTTTGGTTCCCTCCGGTCCGTTGTAAATGGCAAACGGGACGCGGGCCAGCGAATGGGAGGTTTTGGGCTTACCCTTCTTGTCCAGCATCTCATCCGAGTTGCCATGATCTGCCATCACCAGCAGACAGCAGTTATGTGCCCTGCAGGCGTCCATCACTCTCTTCAGGTTCAGATCCACGGACTCAACGCCGATCAGCGTCGCCTCGTAGTTTCCGGTGTGTCCAACCATATCGCCGTTCGGATAATTGCAGCGGATGAACTGATATTTGCCGGATTCAATGGCGGCAACGATTTTCTCGGTGACCTCGGTCGCTTTCATCCACGGCTTCTGATCGAACGGGATGATATCGGAGGGAACCTCTTCCCAGTCTTCCAGTTCATCAGAGAATTTTTCGGAACGGTTGCCGTTCCAGAAGTAGGTCATGTGTCCGAACTTCTGTGTTTCCGAGCAGGCGTAGCTCTTTACTCCCTTCTTAACAAGGAACTCGGAAAGCGTATGCTCTATGTGAGGCGGTTCTACCAGGAAGTTGGCCGGAAGCTTCAGATCGCCATCATACTGCAGCATACCGCAGTAAAATACCTTCGGTTTCTTTACCAGATCAAACTTGTCGAAGGTATCCATATAATCGAAGCATTTGGACAGCTCAACGGCACGGTCGCCGCGGAAGTTAAACAGGATCACGGAATCTCCGTCATCAATGGTTCCGACAGGCCTGCCGTCATCGCCGACAATCGTGAAGCCAGGCAGATACTGATCTGTATAGCCGCCTTCCCTGCGGTATGTTTCAATGGCTTCCGCTGCTGATTTGAACGCCCTTCCATCGCCTATTACGTGGCAGTGCCAGCCGCGCTCAACCATGGACCAGTCAGCCTCGTAGCGGTCCATGGTGATGGTCATACGGCCGCCGCCGGAAGCGATGCAGGCATGGAAATGATCATCATTCAGCTCTTTGATTACACCTTCCAGCTGATCTACATACTGCAAAGCAGATGTTTCCGGAACGTCACGGCCGTCCAGCAGAATGTGAACCCGTACCTGTGCAAGCCCTTCCTTTTTTGTTTCCTTCATCAGTGCGATCAGATGAGAAATATTGGAATGTACATTTCCGTCTGAAAGAAGGCCGATAAAATGCAGCTTACCGTTATGCTCTTTGGCACAGGCAACTGCTTTCTGCCATGCCGCGCTCTTGTAAATATCTCCGGACTCTATGCTCTCGTTTACAAGTTTTGCGCCCTGAGAATAAATCTGTCCGCAGCCAAGCGCATTGTGCCCGACCTCGGAATTACCCATATCATTATCAGACGGCAGGCCTACCGCTGTTCCGGATGCCTTGATGGTCGTATGCGGCCATTTTGTCATCAATTCGTCGATCTGCGGCTTATAGGCGTGCATCACTGCATTGCCGTTATCCTTATCTGTCCAGCCGACACCGTCCATAACTACTAACACTACTGGTTTGCTCATATGAATCTCCTTTTAATAATGAAATATGGTGTTTTACCGGATACTTTACGGAAAAACACACATGTTCAGGATTTCTGTATCCATCTGAAACCAAAGCTATTGTAATATTCCAGTTGAAAATTGTCCAGTCGATAATTGTCCTTCCGGTCAGCCCTGGACAGGCGTCCTGCCGGAGGACACGGCCGGTGCTGTTCCATCGGCTCCGCCCAGAAAGCATTCCCGGGTGTGTCCGCTGATCACACCGACGGCCTGCAGATAAGAATAGATCGTTGTCGATCCGACAAACCTCATGCCGCGTTTTTTCAAATCTTTGGAAATTGCGTCCGAGAGCGGACTGGTCGTTCGGATGCCGCAGCTTTCCCGGATCACTTTTCCATCCGTGAAGCTGTACAGATACCGGTCAAACGAACCGAACTCCTGCTGTATCGCAAGAAATACCCGGCTGTTGCAGATACTGGCGCGGATTTTGGCCCTGTTTCGGATAATGCCCGGGTCGGACATAAGTTCTGCTTCCTTCTCTTCGCCGTAGGCAGCTGTTTTTTTTACGTCAAATCCATCGTAGGCCTTTCTGAAATTTTCGCGCTTTCGCAGGATTGTAATCCACGAAAGTCCTGCCTGAAAAGACTCCAGAATAAGCATTTCATACAGCATATGATCATCATGCTGCTCTCGGCCCCATTCTTCATCGTGGTAGCGGATATAAAGCTCATCCTTCTCCGGGACCCAGGGGCAGCGCGTCTTTTTATCTTTTTTGACTGAGGATGTATCCATATTTACCTCCCGTTCCTGATGCGCAGCCCCGCACGCCTGCGGTATGTGATAACCGCTTCCAGAGCCGCGGGAGGGAATGACAGGCAGATACGCACGCCTGCGGCATGTGAAATCCCGCCTCCGGCATGCGGCGGAGCATTTCTTCCTGCACTACATTCCCAGGATCTTCACAAGCATAATCCATGCCAGGCTGTAGTAGGTAACGACGCCGACAAGGTCGGTGATGGTTGTGATCAGAGGTCCGGAAGCCACGGCGGGGTCAACGCCGATTTTCTTAAAAAACATCGGGACAACCGTTCCCACCAGGCTGGAAATGAGCATAGCAACAGCCAGAGAGATGCCAATGCAGACGGAAACGCTCAGTGCCGTTCTGACCGGCAGTCCTTTGGATGCAAAGATGTATATTCCGACTCCGGCTACTGCTACGGCTCCCAGAACCAGGCCGTCCAGCAGTCCGGTCTGCATCTCCTTGCGTATCAGTTTATTTTTTTCTCTCTTAGTAACGTTTTCATCCATCAGAACACGGATGGTAACCGCAAGCGACTGTGTCCCGACATTTCCGGACATGTCCAGGATCATCGACTGGAATGCCATGATGATCGTAAGCTTGGCAACAACATGCTCATACATGCTGACCACCGATGAAACGAGAAGCCCCAGCCCTAACAGTAAAATCAGCCACGGCAGTCTCTTTCTCACACTCTGGCTGACCGGCTCGTTCAGATCCTCCTCGGCAGTCAAACCGCCTAGTTTTGCGTAGTCTTCGCTCATCTGAGCATCGACAACTTCTACTACGTCGTTGGCGGTTATTACGCCGAGAATGCGATTGTTTCTGGAAAGCACAGGGATGGATTCCTCGGAGTAATCCTCCAGCACCTGGAGACAGTCATCTATTTTTTCATCTGCATAGACCGAAGGATAAGCCGGCACCACGATGTCTGCCAGAGAATCGGTCTTTCTGGCTACAATCAGGTCCTTCAGAGAAAAAGCTCCGGCGTAGGTCCCTTCGGCTGACTCAACATAGATGGTGGAAATATTATCATGATCCGCTGCCTGTGAGACCAGTGTTTTCATGGCCTGAGGGATGGTCATCCCGATTCCTACCTTCACAAAATTGGTAGTCATGTGACTTCCGATGGTATCTTCCTCAAAGGCAGCCAGCCGGATCAGCGTAGTGCGCCTGTCCACATTCATATGGGCAAGCCAGGAGTCCTTTCGGTCACTGTCGGTGTTTTTCAGAAAGTCAACGGCATCGTCCGCCTCCATGGCGCTCAGGATCTGTGCCGCCGTCTCATCCGGCAATGCTTCCAGATAGCGTTCCGCGTCATCATCGACATACTCGATAATATCCGCAAGCCGTGATATTTCCAGCCAGGTACTAAGATCCAGCCATTCCTTTGTCGTCAGCTGCGGAAGAATTTCCGCTATATCCTTCTCATGATAATCATCCAGCCGGTCACGGATCTCAGCCCCGCTCCCGCCGGAGCGAATGATGTCCAAAATCTCCTGCTGGTACTTCATTACGTTCGAGGTTTCCATAGGCATATCCTCCCTCCATTGTCAGAATAAAATCTTCCTTCGGGAATATATATATGCAGTATACCCTTTTTGCGAGATTTTGGAATATTAAATTGGAGTAAATCTATTCTGCCGTGTTATTTCTTTCCATCGCCGGAAGAAAACTTGATTTTCTAAGGAATAGCCATCCGATGCCAAACAAAATAGCCAGGGAAAACACGGCTATATTGACCGAACCCGTAAGATGCACGGTAACTCCAATCAGCAGCGTCCCCATAAAGGCGGCTCCTTTTCCGCAGATGTCGAGAAGACCGAAATACTCTCCGGATTTTTCTGACGGGATGATTTTTCCATAATAGGAACGTGACAGAGCCTGAATGGTTCCCTGAAACATTCCTACAATAAACGCCATAATTCCGAACTGCCACAGCGTATGCAGGAACAGTGCATAAACGGCAACCGCCAGATATCCGGCGATGCAGACAGACAGTATTTTGAACGGATCATACTTTTCCGTCAGCTTTCCGAAGAGGGAAGCAAACGCAAAGGCCACTACCTGCGTAAAAAGCAGAACCACCAGCAAGCCGACCGTGTTGATTCCCATTGCCGTGCCGATGGCTACCGACTCATCAATAATGGTATAGACACCATCGATATAGAAAAAGAAAGCAAGAAGGAAGAACAATACTTTTCTGTCTGACTTTACGATTTCCTTCAGCGTTTCACCGAGCCGGCGGAAGGTAGTCCCGGCCATATTGCCCTCATGATCCATGTAATGTTTCTGTTTGTAGTTTTTCATCAGCGGCATGGATACACAAAACCACCAGATACCGGTAACTGCAAATCCCATGGCAATGCCGGCTGCCGTCGGTATCCTATGCATATATTCGCCCAGGACATAAAAAAGGAGTGCTATGATAAAGGGAATGCAGGATCCGATATATCCCCAGGCGTATCCCTGCGATGAAACGATGTCCATTCTTTCCGGAGTGGTCACGTCCGTCAGCATGGAATCGTAAAATACGAGTGAAAGCTGATAACATATCTTGGCAATGATATATGTAACAATATAGAGCATCCAGCCGGGAGCTCCGCCCATCACAAAGCATCCGATGACGCCGATGATCAGAACCGTCATAAACATCGGTTTCTTAAATCCCCGGTTATCTGACAATGTTCCCAGAATCGGGCCCAGGACAGCTACCAGAATTGTAGTGACGGAGGTTGCGTAGCTCCAATAGGCCAGATATTCTGAATTTGAGTATCCTTCCGCTGTAAATAATGCGCTGAACCAGACCGGAATCAGCGTTGTAACCATCAATGTAAACGCTGAATTTCCGATATCATACAGAATCCATGATTTCTCAAGCCTTGTAAAATTCTTAAACATATCCCTTCCCTGCTCTTTCCGTAATTTTCCAGCAGCTATGCATCCTCTTTCGAATGCCCGCCGCACTCCTGCCGCATCTCAGGACCATTTAACGTCCCATGCTTCGCCGCGGGCTTGTTCGATCCAAATTATGACATGAGTGTCAAAAGTACCTTTTTATTATTCTATGTTCGTTTTCAGCACCTGCCCGATCCCACAGATTACGCGGATAACTTCTTCTGCCAGGGCGGCTAGCTTCATTAAGATTTCTCCGAGAACATCCCGGTATTTTCGTTCAAAAACATCCAGGGGTACAATTCCGCTGCCTGCCTCATCGCAGATGACGACACAGCCAGGGTTCTGATCAATGTAAGCAAATATACAGGTCAGAATGTCCTCTTTCGTTTTCCCCTGCTGAAGTTCCTTCCGGACCTGTTGCTCCAGATGGACCAGCTGCGGTCTGCCGGCATAATGGCTGCCCGCATATTCTGTTTTTCCCTGATAGCTTCCTCCAATAATCAGTATCATGTGATTAACTCCTATCGGGCACCTTCGCAAACTGCCTTTCTCCTGTATCAGACTGTCCGCTGCTTCCCTTTTTTCCTGCTCCGTATTACCCACTGCTTCCCCTATTCTCCGCTCCGGACTGTCCACTGATTTTCCTTTTACCTGTATAGGAATGCCGGCGGCTGCTTCCGTTACGATGTCTGCTTTTGCTGCCATCCACCGGCTGACTTTTCCGAGCACTGCGCGGTAATGCTCGGTCATCTCATCATAATTCATACCATCCTCGAAAACATTGTCGGTTACCGCAAAAAGATCGGTTTCCGGCGAAATCAGCCGTGAAAGCCCGTTACAGATTTTTTCCGCGATGCCGGCAGGATCTGAAGTCTGAGGATTGAGACGGCCAAACATTTCATTAGCCACCAGATTGGTGAGGCATTCCAGTAAAATAATTTTTCTGCCATGGCACATCTGCCTCAGGGAATTTTCAATGTCCACTGGCTGTTCGACGGTTATAAAATTCATGTTCTGCCGCCGCAGCTGATGCTTACGGATCCGGGCCCGGCTCTCGGGATCATCTGCTGCCATTGCAGCCACATAATACCGGGGTATTCTGACTGGCAAAGCCAGGATTTGTTTTTCCGCATACTCTGATTTTCCGCTGCTGCTGCCTCCTATAATTAATTCAACCACAGATATCCTTCCTTTTCCCTCGCTTTGTGAAGTTAATGCAATATAGAAAAATGATCATTCTAAGCGTTCTGCTAATTAAACCGTGTATACTGCTCTACCGTACTGTCTTCGAAAGTTGCTCCGTAGTAAACAACCGCCGCTGTATCCAGCAGCTGCATCATCATTACAGCCCCGGTGCCTTCGCCCAGCGCCATGCCGGCGTCAATGACCGGATGAAGTTCCAGTTCTTTTTCAATTGCCCGGCAGGCAGGCTCCTTTCCCTTATGGGATGCAATCAAATAATTTCGCACTCCAGGCACCAGACGTTCTGCGGTTAATGCGGCTGTCAGACTGATAAGCCCATCCAGAACAACCGGCACCCGGTACACAGCTCCGCCGATGCAGATTCCGACTATTCCTGCAATGTCAAGCCCGCCGACACTGGACAGAACGGTCAGGGCATCCTGATGGTAAAGATCATATCGCCGGATCGCTGTGTCAATCACCTGGATCTTCTTTTCCAGCCCACTGTCCGAAAGTCCGGCGCCCCGTCCGGTCACCTCTGCGGCTTTCTTTTGAAGCAGGGAAGCACACACAGCACTGCTGGTCGTCGTATTGCCGATGCCCATCTCCCCGGTGCCAATCAGATCGTATCCCTGCGCTTTGCTCAAACGGACAAGATTCATGCCAATGTGAATGGCTGAAATGGTTTCTTCCTTTGTCATTGCACTTTCCCGCGCAAAGTTCCGGGTTCCCTGCCTTACTTTAAATTCTTCCGGCGAAATACCGGTATGATCAGCGTTTATTCCTATATCAATCGGACAGGTATCGACGCCTGCCTTGCGGGCTATCCGCCCGGCCGAAGTTGCATCCTGCACCATCTGACGGGCTACTTTCAGCGTGACCTCCTGTTCGCTCTGACTGATTCCCTCTTCTACCACACCGTTATCCGCGCACAGAATGAGAAGTCTCTTCTTCTCAATATGGATTCTCGCAGTTTCCTGGATAGCTCCGATCCGATCAAATATTTTTTCAAACTTTCCCATGCTGTCGAGCGGTTTGGACACATGATCCCAGTGCTGCTGAACCATCGCTTCCCACTCCGAAGCCGGTTTTGCAACAGATTCTGGAATATCATCATTAAAAGTATTAAATTTCATTAGCTGCCCACCTCTTCTGAGTATAGATTTATTCTGGCATCATCCGCATTCTTCCATCTTTTGACAAATTGTAATCAAGAACGTAAAGTTCAAAAGGTTTTTTCCGATCATCCGCGATTCGCTGATGCGCCCAAAGACCGGAAAATACACCTGCTCTCCTGCCGCAGTTTTCCTTAATTGTTTTCTTTCCGACACACTCTTACGTTATGACACCCCTTCCGGCTGTCTCTTATTCATTCACCAGATCTGCCTGCCCGCATCTTCCCTGTCGGAAAACGGTCCCGGCAAAACCTTAATTCCACGGTGATTTCCCAGGTAATCATAATTGAAGGTAATCGGGGTGCCATCCGGATTCTCAAATGGTTCATCCGGTTCAAAGGCTTTGCCCAGGGTTCCGGTATCGATCATACCGCAGGTAAAATCACCGAGCAGATCATAGACATTGGTATCCAGCGTATAGCGGCCTGCTTTTTCGACAAGTTCCACGTACACCGGGCTCTTTTCGTCTGTCAGCTTTCTGCGCTCATGCTTCCACGCCCGGGCTCCTCCGAAATACGCATTTCCATCGCACCATACCGGCAGATGGCTCTGATGCGCACCTTCCAGCTTTGCCATGTTCGGGACCTCTTCTTCCATGTCAAACTGTTTCATCCATTCTGCATACGTCGGATATTCATCCCACACGTCCGTACCAGCCTTCCGGTTCTCGGTCATTTTTTCTTCCGGCCTGGAATCGCTTTGTACCACAAAATCATCCCGTGAATATTTCTGCACAAAAATATTATTGTAAAAACGGTCATCCCCGTGAAGAATTGTCATAAAGCCCATCACTTCTGTGCGGTGCGGCATATGGTACGGGGTGTAGCGCCATCCGGTTCCTTCTCCAACACTCGTGAAAGCCCCGCAGATCAGATTGTGTACCATGGCCACCCCCTCCGAAGCAATGCGAAGGGATACATCGGAAAGCAGTATATTATTATCAATCAGCGTCGGTCCGTGTCCGACTTCCACAAAAATATCCTGGCTCATCATGCCGCCTTCCAGCTGTTTTGCAAAAGAAGGACGCATGTTATCGTGAAGCAGGTTTTGTGTGATCCGGGTTCCCTGCGCCTCCCAGTCACACCAGATTCCCATCGTGCAATGATGAATGTGATTCCGGCGGTAAATGACATCAATCGCCGCATGCATCTTGATCCCGGCAATCTCTGCACCGCCCAGCTCCATCATGTTGTTGATGTGATGAATGTGGTTATCCTCAATAATGCTGAACACACCTCCCATTCGTCCGATGATCCCGCCCTGCTCACAGTGATGAATATTGCATCGGCGGATAATATGACTTCCGACATTTTCCTTCAGCCAGCCATGATACTGTCCGCGGCAGACGGCGTCCCGCTCCATCTGCGTCGGACTTTTTACATGGTGGCGCGTAAAAAAATGATCGTTTTCAGGATCATAGTATTTTCCGAGGGAAATTCCGGCACATTTACTTCCCCAGATCTCACAATCTTCAATAATCCATCCTCTGGACCAGTGCGGTCCGATCATGCCGTCCTGATAAGCCGCCGGCGGTGCCCATGTTGTGGCCGCTTTATTAATGTTAAAACCACTGACCGTAATGTATCCGATTCCGTTTTTCCGTGGAAGGAAGCACTCCCTGCGCACGGTAATCTCAACATTCTCCCTGCGCGGGTCTGCTCCCTGGAAATTAGCATAAATAACCGTCTGATTTTTCTCCGGGTCCTGTTCGGTGTACCACTTCCGCCGGGAGGCCTCCGGGTCCCAGGAACATTGATAGACAGCCCCCTTCGCACATTCCTCCAGTGTTTCCGCCTCGTACAAAGCCTGATCGTTCAGCCAGACACATCCGGTATGCCTGCTACGCCTGGCAAAATACCAGTCGCCGAAAACATACGTTGTATAGGGGTTGTAATTTCCAAAAATGCCATTGTCGATTCGCGTGACATAAACATCTCCCCTGTACGGTTCCCAGGCCTTCACTTCTTCGGCGCCGGTAATTTCCGCTTTCAGAGGCTCCAGACTTCGATATGTAATGCGCGCATCTTCTCGTCCCGAATTGACAGGATCTACATTCTCCCGGTATATGCCGGGGGAAACAAGTATTTCATCCCCGGGCTGTGCCCTATGGGCGGCTTCATTGATGCGGCGAAAAGGCATCTCCTTTGTCCCATTGCCGTCATGACCAGCGGCTGCATTTACATAAATTATCATCCTGTACCTCCTGGAACATCTACTAATAACATCTACTAATATTTCATTTTCCAATGTCAATTTTTATCAATTTTATCATATTCCGGATCATTATAGACATAAAAAGGCTGCTGCATTTCCATTTCCCGATGGAATTGCAGCAGCCTTTTATCATTATTTCATTTGCACATATTCTGGAAAATGATAGCTTTCAGTTCGTTCCCAATTCTTCCGCCTCGGCTACCAGTGCTTTCAAATGGTTATGGCACGTTTCGAAGTCCCTTTTTCCCTCCTCGTCGAGAGTAAGTTCTATTCTCCGTATGATTCCCCGGCTTCCTATGACACACGGAAGGCTCATGGCGACATCGCTGCATCCATACTGCCCGGTCATGACGGTGGAAACCGGGACCACGCACCGCTCGTTGCGGGCAATGGCTCCGATGAGCCGGCAGGCAGCCGAGGCTACCCCGGCACTGGTGTATCCCTTGAGCTGTACAATATCCGGCCCGATCACCTTAACATCGTGCAGCAGCTTTTCTTTATCCGGCGTTTCCGGAAGATCAAACTTCTCCTGCATCTCACGGAAAGGAACACCCACTATATTAACGGTATTCCACGGAATGAAAGAAGTACTTCCATGCTCTCCGAGAACAAATCCGGTTACATTTTTTGCATCTACCCCGCAGATATCGCCCAGCATACGGTTGAAGCGAGCCGTATCCAGCAGTGTTCCGGTTCCGATGATCTTATCCTCCGGATAATGATACCGCCTGGCCATCAGATATACCAGCACATCCAGCGGGTTTGAAATCATGATAATGATAGCCTCATGTGTATATTTTGTAATATTTGCAAAAACCTGATCGATAATGGATACATTTGCCTTCAGAAGCGAATTACGGTCCTGGGAGCCTCCCGGAACGATGGACGGTCCTGTCGTAACGACGATAATATGTGCATCCCGGCATTCTTCATAACCCCCTACGCGCACCCTTGCATTCGAGCTGTACTCAAAGGCTGTCGTATGATAAGCATCGAGAACGGCCCCCAGTGCCTTCTCCTTATTCCGGTTAATCACTACAATATCATCCATCAGATTGAGGCGGAGAGCGTCATTTAAAACGGCATCCCCCACTTTTCCGGCCCCGACAATTACAACTTTTCCATTCATCACTGACATTTTTATTTTCCTTCCTGATTTTTTCTACATTATACATCACTGCGGCTGAACTATTCGCAGGAATATGCATCCAGATTAATTCGTCATTTTTATTCCATTTGCGCAAACGGCGGCTTAATTATGGTATAATCTTCACAAAGAGAGGTTCCGGAAAACTTCCGTGCCGGTTTTGCCGGCACCATCCGGAAGCACATGACCTTTTAACCTCTCCATTAGGAGGATATTCCATATGCTTAAAAATGTACCTCAGATTCTGTCACCTGAACTTCTGAAAACCTTAAGTGAGATGGGTCACGGCGACCGTATTCTTCTGACCGATGCCAATTATCCGGCCGAATCCATGGGCAGGGACTGCAAGGTAATCCGCTGCGACGGTCTCAGGGTTACGGAGGTTCTTGATGCCGTTCTGCGTCTGATTCCACTGGATGCGGCTGTTGAAAAACCGGTGTCTGTCATGGCTGTTCCGGCAGATGACCCGGTGGAAACCCCTGTCTGGGATGAATATAAAAAGATTGTCTCCAAATACGATGAGCGCGGAGACAAGACCTTCCAGGAAATCGAGCGTTTCAAATTCTATGAAGAATCGAAGAAAGCCTACGCCATTGTTTACTGCAGTGAATATCAGCTTTACGCCAACATCATGCTGCAGAAGGGCTGCCTGAAACCGGAGGATTATGTTCCGGTTTACGGCCGCGAATGATCCGGTCCCGCCCGGCCGTGGAAAGACCTGCTGCTTTCTGGCACAGGCGGCTGAACAGACATCTGAAAACCCCTGTGGCTCTTCCGGTTATTCCGAAACTCCACAGGGGTTTTCTCTTACCCTTCCGGCATGGATGCCTTTGGATTATTATTCAGTTTTCAGGCTCCTTCACCGATTTCCTTAACAGCTTCTGCTGCCGCAATTCTTCCGGCCGTTGTGTACAGTCCAAGTGAGAAGCCGCCGAAATAATAATCGCCGAACAGCTGTGTCGTAGCCGATTCACCGGCTGCAAACAGGTTGGCAATCGGCTGATCGTCCGCGTCAACGACCTGCTGATTCTCATTTACATAAGCACCGCCGATCGTCCCCCAGGATCCAACTCTGCGGTATACCGCATAGAAGCCGCCGTCTTCCGGATAAGCTTTCAGATAAGCGGCATCCTTTCCGAAGGCATCATCTTTCCCTGCCTTGCACGCGGCATTGTAATCAGCTACTGTCTGCTTTAATGTGCCGGCATCAATTCCAAGAGTTTTTGCAAGTTCATCCAGCGTATCGGCATAAACTGCAACTGTCTTATTTCCGTCTGCGGACAGTTCTTTAATCTTATCGAAATAGTCAGCATCGTAACCGATCGCATTGTCTGCATCAATCAGATCCCAGTACCCTTCGGAGTTATTGTCGATCATATGCTTGTTGACAATCGTAGCACCTGCGCCTTCGTTGCAGAAACGCTTTCCGGAAGCATCAATCATCAAAGCCATGCCTGTATCCGGTGTGTTGGACCAGTCATTATGGAATGCCTCGGCGAAATCGGGCTGAGAAGATTTAATGTACGGTGCATTCGGGTTGTCGGGCATTTTGGCACCTGCCGCTTTCAGCATCGCCATGCCGTCGCCCGTAGAGCCGATCTGGGTTTTTTCGTGTACATTAATGTTGGTCTTCTTTTCCGGAACATCCCCCCAGGAAGCACCGCCGCAGGCAACAATCGTCTTCTTTGCCGTAATGGTGTAGGAACCGCTCCTGTTTTCAACCTTAGCGCCGGTAACGGCACCGGTATTGTCCTGCACCAGTTCGGTAGCCCTGGTTCCGGTAATAAAGGTTACACCCTGCTCCGTGCAGGCTTTCTGCAGATCCGCGGAAAGCTGGTACCCGGCGGTAAAGATTGTTCCAACATAATTGCCCATATCTACATCCGTATGATCCAGCCCCAGATCAATCAGTTCATCGACCGTTGCCCCGGTCTGACTCATCAGATTGGAAGTGAAATCGTAATCAGGCTGAACGCTGGAGTCAGAATTTACGCTCTTGTAGAAATTAACAACCCGGTCCAGAGAGTCGTCAAGTGAAGAATCGTTCTTCTCAGAATTCACCGTAAGAAGAAGTCCGGCTGCTTCATTCAGCGTACCGCCAAGCACGTCCAGTTTTTCAATCAGCGTAACATCTGCCCCCTGCTTTGCAGCTTCGTACGCCGCCATCAGACCTGCTGTGCCGCCGCCGAGAACAAGAACATCCGTGGAACGATCATCGGTCGGAAGCGTTTTCTCTTCTGCCGGAGCATCGGCAAGGGCTGCCGAATCACCGCCTGCCTGGTCAACTGCATCTGCAACCGCATTGATAATCCCCCGGGAAGTGAAGGTTGCACCGGAAACTGTGTCCACGCCAAGTGACTGATTGTCAACAATGGCCTGCGGAATTTCCGTCAGTGCCTTGTCGCTCAGCGTCGGTGTCTCCGACTGGCCGGTTACTTCAACTGATGCAATCGCATTATCCGTAAAGGTAACCGAAACGGTTATATCGCCATTATGGCCTGCCGCCGTCCCGGTATACGTGCCGGCTGTGTAGGATCCTGCAGCACCGGCGGCGCTCTGAGTGGCGCTTTCCGTTGTGCTTTCAGCCATCACCGCAGCACCCGTACCACTGCCCGCAAGCATGGCTGCGGTCACAGCTGCGGACAAAACCATAGAAGAAATACGTTTCAGCTTCATTTTCTCATTCCTCCTCTTTTCTCCGTTATTTATCTTCTGTTCTTCGAAGCATCCAGCCTCCCCTTTATGCACCGCTCCGGCAGAGCATAAACGTACCGGAAATACCATCTCCGGCTCCTGTTATTATTTTAATCTGTCGAATCAAAAAATCAATGTTAAAAAATAAACTATTTCCCATCGAATCTTAATATTATTAACGTGTCAAAAGTCCGCCGCCACGCATGCTTGCATGCGAATGGTGGCAGGACTTATTGACACGCCCCACATGAGGCATGAAGTGGCGCGAAAGCGTCAGAGAATGCCGAATGTGGCAGCGTGGTAGGAGTTGCGGAGCAACGAAACCACGCGTAATCATAAATGAGTGGCAAAAGGTACTATTGACACTCATATCTTAATATTATTCAAATATTTAGAAAGCAA
>ONLK01000024.1 GCA_900318615.1 uncultured Eubacteriales bacterium | reverse complement strand
TACTGTGAACTGATTTCTCAGTTCTGGTTTGTGTTTCTCAAAAATAAAATTAAAGAAACTTTCAAGGTTTGTTTCACTGTTCAATTATCAATGTACATGCCGCTTTCGCTTCCTGTAAAAGCTCTTTCGAACTCTCTTTTGAAGTTGTCTGTATCAGCGACAGCTTCAATATAATACCGCGGGTGTTTACCTTTGTCAACACCTTTTTTCAATTTTTTTCAGGTTTTTTTGAGAAGATTTTTCAACCCCACCGATACAAGGAAAGAGAACGTTTTTACCTGTACGGGTATAAAATAGTCCGTCTGGTTTACACCAGACGAACCGCTGTACGGAAAATGGGACTATTACCTTACCCGCCCATTTACCACCATCTTCCCGTCATCGAAACATGCAGAATAAATACCAGATTCCCCTCACAGATTAAAGCAATACCGGAATACAGCTGTCCGATTAAATCAGGCGTATTGTAAAAACGTATTATTCTCTGATTGTCTTCTGAACCGTTTCTGCGTCAAAGGGAGGGTGAATGCTTAGAAATGCAGCAAATATGCGGGTTTGCGGTCATAAAAAAAACCGCCTGACTTAAGTCAGGCGGCCTGCCGTGCGGAAGATGGGACTTGAACCCACACGATGTAACCATCACAAGATCCTTAGTCTTGCTCGTCTGCCAGTTCCGACACTTCCGCGAACAAATGGTATTGTATCGCTAAAATTCCTTAGTGTCAATAGTAAATTTCAGAAAGCATAACATAATTTCATCAGGTAAATTCAGTTGTGAATTTAGTCAGGTTAAGGCTGCGTCATCCGTCCGGTCCGGATGACGCAGCCTTTTAGAATTTCTTATTCGATTCTGTGTCTGTATGCGGCTTCGCTTCTATGCCTGCAGGCGGCAGATGAACAATTATTCCTTTGTTACTGTAAGATAATTAACCAGTTCATCTGCATAGCTCTCTGTCCAGCTCTTTGCCTCTACATCATCAAACAGACTTGCAAACTGATCGGAAGCCATGACAACCTTAAGAATGTTTGCGGCAGACTTCTGCAGATCGCCGAGGGCAATGTTATTATCCTTATAATGTCCCTTGTAGGTAATAACGGTATTGTCGCCATCTTCCTTAACTTCAACGCTGTCGCCAAGCTGAGCGATCAGGTCTTTCACCGGAACGGTAGTTTCCTCACCATTTTCGCCTACTGCCGGGCGGGTTGCACTCTCATAATCGGAAGTTGCAACGGTCTTCTCAATGGTAACGTCGCCGTTCGCATCGTTTACGAATTCACCCCATGCGGCGGAAGCGTTAAGCCCGAACCAGCCCTGCGATACCGTGACTTCCGGATAAATGTCATCTTCTGCAAAGGCCGGCTCCTGGTCAGTGAAGGCGCGGATAGTGATATCTTCTACGGAACTGCCCGGCATAATCAGGTCATTGCCGGCATGCATGGAGATGGACGGAGTAGACTGTCCGCCGCCCCAGTCGGTCATTACAAGGCCTTCAAATCCCCACTCACCGCGGGTGACGTTCGTCAGAAGGTCATAGTCGTCGGCATCCGGAATGCCATTGTTCAGGTTGTAGGAAGACATAATAGCCATCGGCTGTGCTCCCTTGACAACCATCTCAAACTGTTTCAGATAAATCTCGCGGCTTGCTCTCTCACTGATTGTATTGTTAACTCTGGTACGGTTATCTTCCTGATCATTGCCGTAGAAATGCTTGATTGTAACGCCGATGCCCGGATGGCTCTGTACGCCGGTCGTTTCGGAGATACCCATCATGCCGGCCAGATACGGATCCTCGGAATAGTACTCAAAGTTGCGTCCGCACAGCGGGTCCTTTTGAATGTTCATGCCCGGAGCCAGCCAGAGGGTAACACCGTACTCCTCAAGTTCTGTTCCCACCGCATCTCCGAAGGTTTTCATAGCTTCCGTATCCCAGGTCTGCGTCATCACAGTGCCGGACGGGAAAGCCGTGCAGTACTGATAATAGGTCTGCCCGTCGTCTCTTTCTTCTTCCTGTGTGATTCGAAGTCCTGCGGGGCCGTCCGCCAGAACAATATTCGGGATCTTCTTGTCTTCGATATAGATACCGGCCGTCTCCCCTGCGGCTCCGGCCACTGCGTTTGCCTGAGCGCCGATCATGGCTTCATTGCTGGTATTCGCCGAGTTTTCAGAAGCAGCTCCTGCAGACTGTCCGTTTGCCGTCGGAAGTTTGTTTCCGCCGATAACAATATCTGCCATCTGGCTGACCGTCAGACCGGAAACGAACTCTTCCATCGTAATTTTTCCGTCATAAACATCTTTCAGCGTGTTCTGGCTGAAGTCGCCGTTCAGCGTTTCCACGTTTTCCTTGTAATCCGGATGATCGTGATATTTTCCGGTCAGTGTATAGCCAAGATTGCTGTTAAGATATTCCGTCCCGGTTGTATCCGAAACATAGGTAGTTACGTCCTCACTGTCATAGGGCGAAGCATGATCTGCGGTCTCTATCGAAGAAGCATCAAGCTCAATCACCGGCGCCGCTGCAATTTCATCCGCTTCGCCTTCGTAGCTGTACGGTTCAACGCCTTCTTTGCTCAGTTCTTTGATCTCTTTATCCTGAGCAAGCTGGTTGGAAAGCTGTTCTGTGATTACTTCCTGATTCAGATGGATGACCGCTTCTGCCTTTGTGCTTCTGGAGCTGTCTCCGACACGGATGATATAATCGCCCGGATCCATGATATAAGCCGCTTTTGCGGTCACATAGGAGCTCATATCGGCGGTCCGGAAGGAGATGGTCAGAGTCTGGCTTTCGCCCGGTGCCAGGTCGTCTGTCTTTGCAAATCCCGCCAGTTCCTGATACGGTTTTTCTACCTCGCCGTCCGGCGCAGAGAAATAAACCTGCACAACCTGGCGTCCGGTATAGGTGTCGCCGGTGTTGGTAACGGTTACTTTGACGTTTACATTATTGGCATCCGCCGTTACCTCATCGGTCTTAATGTCAAACGTTGTGTAGGAAAGCCCGTATCCAAAGCAATATGCCGGAGTGACATTGAACGTATCGTAGAAACGATATCCTACATAAATACCATCGGTGTAGTCTTCCTGGTCGACATTGCCATCGTTATTGCCCCAGGTTCCTGACAGCGGAAGGTCTGTATAATTATCCGGCCAGGATGCACCCAGATGTCCGGAAGGAGTTACATCGCCGTCCAAAATTTCCGCAAGAGCGTCTCCGCCCCTCTGTCCTGCCTGTCCCATCACGATGATGGAATCGATTCCTTCATTGGCACGGATATATTTTGTATCAATCGCACCGCCGGCATTTATGACGAGAATAACTTTATCAAATATCTTCGTAATCTTATTGAGGTTCTTCTTCTCGGTCAGTGACAGTTCATAATCTCCCGGCGTATCCGTACGGTCGGCTCCTTCACCGGCATTTCTTGCCAGCACATAAATGCAGGTATCCGTCCCCTCGGCCGCCTCCGCAACCATCTGGTCGGTAAGCTCAATTTCATCCGCACGGACCGTACGGAACCAGCTTGTGTTAGCGGCTTCCGCTTCACTTTCAGCCTGGTCAAAGGCGTCCAGATAGCTGGATTCATTCACCTTAAAGCCGGCATTTTTCAATCCGTCCACAACATTGACAACCGATCTCTGGTTTACATCGCCGGATCCGGTACCGCCCTTGACTGTCTGGCGTGCGCCGGTACCGAGAACCGCTACGGTTGAGCCCTTCGCCAGCGGAAGAACGTTGTCCTTATTCTGAAGAAGAACCATTCCCTGCGTAGCCAGTTTTTCGGATGTATCCGAATTTTTCTGCTCTCTGTCGGTTACAGCATCACTTGTTACAGCGCCGTTCTTCGCATAAACCGGTGCTGCCGCAGTAATCGCCATGGCTGCTGCCATGCTGAAAGCTGCCGCTTTCATGAAACTTTTCCTTCTCATAAATTAACCTCCCTGAAATTATGATCATTGACTGTGGGAAACACCATTTCCCGGAAATCTGTGTGTCCTTCGCCTCCTCTGCTTCAGTAGACATCAGAATTTTGAACCTCACAGTATGAGATCAGTTCGTCTTTATGCATTTCTGTCCAGTCTTCCGGTTCCACATCGTCGAACATATCTGCAAACCGTGCGGAATTCATGATATATGTCAGAACACGGATGGTGCTTTTCTGAAGATCGCCGAGCGTAATATTGTTGTCCGCCCAGAATCCCCGGTAGGTCACCGTCGTGGTTCCGTCTTCATTATCTTTCACCGTGGCAGCACTGCCAAGCTTTTCAATCAGATCCTTCACTTTGTATTCGGTCTGATCACCGTTTTCATCTATTCCGTCGCGCACCGCATTTTCGTACGTATTTGTATCCACCGTCTTCTCAATAACCTCATCTCCGTCCGCGGAAGGAATGAACTCTCCCCACCGGGTCTGCTCCTTCAATCGCCCACGGTTTTCGCTGATCACGACCTCGGGATAAAGGTTATCCGACGCAAAGGAGGGCTCCTCGTCCCCGAACGCACGTACCGTTATATCTTCTACGGAGCTTCCCGGCATGATAAGGTCATTTCCGGCATGCATACTGACCGCCGGATCTGATTTGCCGCCTCCCCAGTCTGTCACGACGAATCCGTCAAACCCCCATTCTCCCCGGAGAATATCAGTCAAAAGATCATAATCATCGCCGGCCGGTACTCCATTGTTCAGATTGTAGGAAGACATGACCCCGGTCGGCTGTGCGCTCCGAACGGCGATCTCGAAACCTCTGAGATAAATTTCCCTGAAAGCTCTTTCACTGATCGTATTATTGACGGCTGTCCGGTTTGCCTCCTGATTATTAGCGGCAAAATGTTTGATGCACGCTCCTATACCCGGATTCGACTGTATGCCGGCCGTTTCCGCAGCACCGCTCAGCCCGCTGACGGTCGGATCCTCTGAATAGTATTCAAAATTCCGTCCGCACAGTGGATTCCGGTGAATGTTCATCCCGGGCGCCAGAACTGTGGTAACTCCAAATTCAGCCGCCTCTGCGCCGAAGGCTTTTCCCACTTCCTCAATCAGGTCTGTATCCCACGTGGAAGCAAGCAGCGTTCCGATGGGCCATGCCGTACAATACTGGTAATAATCCTTTCCGTCATCCCCGATATATTCCTGCGTAAGACGAAGTCCTGCCGGACCGTCCGCCATGCTCACGTTCGGGATCTTTTTTGAAATGATGTACAATCCCGCTGTTTCCCCGGCCGATCCCTGGACGGAATTTTTCTGTGCCAGAGCGATTGTTCCGGCATCCGTAAGATCCGTATTGTCAGAAGAGGCTCCCAGTGACTGTCCGGACGCATTCGGAAGCTTGCTCCCGCCGATGACGATGTCCGCCATCTGGCTGATTGTCAGAGCGGAAACAAATTCCTCCATTGTAATCTTCCCGTCATATACATCCTTCAGGTTCGCCCTGCTGAAATCCCCCTCCAGTGTCACGACATTCTCACTGTAATCTCCGTGATACCGGGTATGCGGCGTATAGCCAAGGTTTTCAGAAAGATACTGCCGCTGGGTCGTATCAGATACGTATGCTGTTACACTCTCATCATCATAGACCGACGCATGATTTTGGGCCGGGATATCCTCCGGTGTAAGTTCAATGAGCCTCGCCGATGAAATTTCATCCTCCTCCCCTTCATAGCTGTAGGCTGCGCGGGAATCCTTTGACGACAGTTCCCGGATTTTATGATCCGGTTTCTTCTGACTGCTAAGCTGCTCTGTCACAGTATCATCGCTCAGACGGACAACCGCAGCCACATGAGTGTTTCTGGAGCTGTCGCCCACCCGGATGATGTAGCTGCCTTTTTCCATCACATAGGCAGCCTTCTTTTCTGAATAAGAAGCCATGTCTGACACCGGGAAGGTAATCTTCAGTTTCTGTCTTTCTCCCGGTTTCAATTCATCGGTTTTTCCATAGGCTGCCAGTTCCTGATACGGTTTGTCCAGTTCACCCTCCGGAGCTGAAAAATAAATTTCTACCACTTCTTTTCCGGAACAGGCACTGCCGGTATTCGTGACTTTGACTGTGACCGTTACATTGCCGTCTGAAACCTGGACATCGGCCGCCTCCACATTGAACGTAGTATAGGAAAGGCCATATCCAAACGGATAGGAGGGTGTTACATCGAAGGTGTCAAAATAACGGTAACCGACGTATATTCCCTCGGTATATTCTTCCTGATCCGTATTGCCGTCATTGGCTCCGAATGTTTCTGATGACGGATAATCATCATAATTTCTCGCCCACGTATCCGTCAGTTTACCGGAAGGAGTAATGTCTCCGTTCAGGACCCTGACCAGTGCGCTTCCGCCTTCCATACCCGCCTGAGACATCAGAAGCAGAGCGTCCAGTCCGTCGATCTCATCGAAAAAACTTGTGTCAATCACGCTGCCCGTGTTCAGAACAACAATCGTTTTATCAAAATTCTTCGATATCAGTGTGAGATTTTTTCTCTCGGTTTCCGAAAGATAGTAATCTCCTTTCACTGCTTTGCGGTCCGTTCCTTCCCCTTCCCCCCGGGAAATCACGTAAACAGCGGTGTCCGTTTCTTCTTTTGCCTTTTCAATGTCATCCGCGACAAGGCCTGGATCATCCATTGTAAAATTTTTCCACCAGTCAAGGTTTGCTTCCGCCCGGGCCTTATCAAAACATTCCTCGTAGGAATACAGCCAGCTGCTGCTCGTTATGTTATAACCCGCTTTCTTAAATCCATCCCAGACCGAAACGGCATAGCGCTGATTTACGTCACCGGAACCGGTGCCTCCTTTGATGGTATTCACAGCTCCTCCTCCAAACAATGCAATGTTGCCGGAGGAGGCAATCGGCAGAGTCTGATTTTTATTTTCCAGCAGGACCATTCCCTGTGCCGCCGCGCGCATGGAAAGCTCCGCGTTTCGGATCTCCCGTTCCGAGATTTCCTCCGTTGCGGATGCTCCATAAAGGGAATCGGCGGCAAAAGAAAATACAATGACCGCAGAAAGAACTGCTGACAGAAGAATCCTTCCCAAGGCGCGTTTTTTCCTCATATATATTGCTCCTGACTTATGGCGCAGCCAGTACCCTGTTTTCTTTACCATTACCAGTTTACCATGGGCTGTTTCCGTTTTCTACTAAACAATGTTGTGAAAGTCTGCATTTGTTTGCTCTTTATAGTGCATTTTATTGCTATTGTGTCATATTTTGCTGTGTCAATTAATTATCATGACGTATACCATGCATTTGTCGGAGCTATCTTTGTGCGAAATATATAAATTCCCGTTTATTTCAAAATGCTCCTGATCTGTCCTACGCTGCGTCCGGTATACTTCTTGAATACCTTGTAAAAGTATGTAATATTGCTGTATCCGCATTGTTCCGCAATCTCCCGGACGGTCAGCTTTCTGTCCCAGATCAGCTGCATGGCTTTTCTCATCCGGATGTCCGTGAGTACGTCCGTGAAATTCTGATTCAGCTCCTGTTTCAGAAGCCGGCTCAGATAAAAAGAGCTGATTCCGGCACTTTCTGCTGTCCGTTCCAGCGAGATGTCATCCATGTAATTTTTTTCCATGAACAATACCGCCTTTCGGACATAATCATTGACCTTTCTTTTTCCATTTCCACCCGCCGGATCCAGTTTTTCAATATTCTCATTAATCCACTTTTCAACTTGTCCGCGGCTGTAGCACTCATGCAATCCGTTCAGATCCGCCTGTGCATTTCTGGAATAACGCATAGAATAATCCTGAGCTGCCTCCTGATAGGCAAATACCGGGACCATGGTTTCCAGGATCTGAACCTGCGTAATCTCATAGACATCCGCGTCCTCCGGTATATGCTGCACCAGGAATTCATGAATCTTCTGCCGGCACGTTTCTATCTCACCGGTCTTGATGTACGTAAGACACATCTTCGCCAGCGGCAGGAACGGGTTCTCCTGATGCATGTCCGTATTGCTGTCGTAGTGATTAATACCCGGCCGCGTCCGGCTTCTCATCGCAATGACACATTCGGACATTCCTTCCATCATTTCTCCGCTGTCGAATTTGCAGCCGCTGACGCCGAAATTAAAAGCAAGATTCCATTTCTTCTTCAGCAGTCTCTGAACCATTCCCAGTACATCATCCAGCCATTTTTTAAGCTCCGTCTCTGTCAGATGGTTCCCGGGAAGAAGCAGAAAATAAAACTCATTCTTATATTCCCGTACGACCGCCCGACAGTACCGGTCCAGCTCGTTTTGTATATCCTTTGTCATGTCCTGCTGCTGTTTTTTCCCCAGAAGTGCCCAGCCTGGCTGATCTGCAGGACGTGCGGCTGCAATGCATCCGCCATTAAACGGCTGATCCAGCGAAGCAAGATACAGCTGCAGACTTTTCTCATCGGGTTCTCCGAAGATGAGTGAGAACAGGAATTCACTTCCTACCGCTTCTGTCATCTCATCCATATGCTGCCGCGTACTGCGGTCCCGGCTGCTGTTGATCTGTTCCCGGTCCATGGTCTGCAATATTTTCGATATGGTTTCCCTGAATGTCTTCCGGTCGACCGGTTTCAGAAGATAATCTGCAACGCCCAGCTTCAGCGCTCTCCGGGCATAGTCGAATTCACTGTATGCGGTCACGATAATAATCTTCATCTCATGGTTTTCCGCGCGGATTAATTCCATCGCATCCAGACCGCTCAGCTGAGGCATATTAATATCCACAACAGCAATGTCCGGATGGTATTTCCGAACGCCTGCGATCAGCTCTGCACCATTCGAAGCGCTGGGAAGCGTCTGCAGCATGGGAAAATCATTCCGTATCATCATTTCCAGTGCGCGGCATTCAATGGCCTCATCATCAGCTATTATTATCTGATACATTCTTCTGTTCTCCCTTCTCCGTTTCCGGGCAGGGCAGTCTTAAAACTACCGTCGTCCCCCGTCCGGTTCTGCTGTGAATACTCATCCGGCTGTCACCGTTAAAGAACATGGAAAGCCTCAGGCATACATTGGATAGTCCGATGTTCCGTTCGTTTCCGTTCTTCTCTGTCATGCTTCTGCGTACCTCTTCCAGCCGTTTTCGTTCCATTCCCGTTCCATTATCGGAAACAATGATAATTTCCTGCTGTTTATCGGCACGGTAACGTGTACATATCCTGATCAAAGCACCTTCTGTCTTCATTCCAACCCCGTATTTCAGACTGTTTTCGACCAGTGGCTGCAGGATCATGCTCGGCACATGCATCTGATGATGGGATTCATCAAGGTCAAATTCAAACCGGATCCGGTCGCCGAAGCGCTGTTCCTGTATGCTTACGTAACTGCCGAGAAGCTCTATTTCCCGTGCCAGTGTCACTTCCTTCCCGGTATAATCCAGCGTATAACGCAGAAGTTTCGCCGTGCTTCCAAGAAGCTCCACCGTCTGATCCGCGTTTTCAAGATAGGCAGTCTGGGAAATCATGTTCAGTGTATTAAAGAGGAAATGCGGGTTGATCTGCATCTGAAGAGCTTTGAGCTCACTCGACTTCAGCCGGTTGCTGATCCGCAGGTTCTCCATCTCCTGATCCTTCAGTTTCTCCCGGATATGCGCATTTTTTCTGATTTCATCCATCTGGTTCTGAATACGCAGGATCATTGAATTGTAGGCGTGCAGCAGAGAGCTCATCTCGCGTTCTGTATTTGAACCTATTTTTACCTTCGAGCGGTCTGTATTCTGACCGTCAAACCCGCGAATCGAATCCGTCAGGTTCTGGATTGGCTGGATCACCTTCCGCACCAATGCTCTCTGGTAAAAATATTCAAAAATCACCGTCACGATCACCATGGCAATCATTTCGCGATAGAAAAACAGGTTCTGCCTTTGAACGTTTCGGCTTTGCAGTGCCGCATCGTCCAGCATGGTTGAATAGAGGGTCCGGAACTGGGAGTAAATAGCATCGTAAACCTTCTGAGAGGATTCATAGTACTTGTTGCCTGTATTCCGGCTTCCGATGGTGATAACATCGCACAGATAACTATGCTCATAAATTTTCTGAACGCACTCATAGTAGCTCAGATACATCTCCTCCAGGTCCCGGATATTCCGATAGTAAACCCGGCTTCCGGCTGTGAGCGTCATATTCTGAAGAACAGACCGCGTGCCGGTTACCTGTTCCTGAATATCGATATAGATGTTTTCATCGCCGCTGAGGGTATAATTGTAAACGCTGTTGTTCGTCTCCTCCAGCTGCTCATAGAATGTATTCAGATTCAGCAGACGGTCGATGGTTGCCTGATAGTTCTGGTTTACCACATAAATACTGTACAGGCTCACGCCGACAAGCATCAGGGTGATGATGATCATGCCGGTCAGGGTTCCGATCATTGTTCTTTTAAATGTCTTTTTCTCCGCCCGTACTTTCATTGGATGCTCCATTCCACCTGGCGGTCATTCTGTTCACGGTTCCATGCCGCATACTCAAAATCAGCTCTAACATCGATCGTGTCTGTGAAGATAACGTCCGTATTCTGCCTCTTGCCGTTCAAATAGTCCCAGAGAAACGCAACCGCTTCGTATCCGATCTGTGCGCTGTCTGCTGCGACCGTGGAAAAACAGGTTCGATCCGAAATATAATTCCAGACAGCATCGGATAATCCGCAGCAGACCACCGTGCAGTGTGTCTCCCTTTCCACATTGCCAAGCACTTCCCCGGCGATTTCCGATACTGCCAGATCCGCGCAGAAAAGCGCATTGATTTCAGGATGTTTTCCAAGCAGATCAAGCATCAGCTCCTGGATGGTGATCTGATCAAAACCGCATTCCAATTCCTCAACAATCTCAATGTCAGGATCGTCCGCAATCGCCGCCCTGAACCCCTCCGCCCGTTCCTTCAGGTTAACATTCCCGGTGTCCGGAATGATAACAGCGGCTTTGGTTCCGGCACGGACAGCCTCCGTAAGATCCCGTCCCGCCTGTTTGCCCATTTCATAATTATCCGGCCCGATATAGCATGTCCGGTCCGTATTCTCCAGATCCATTCCGGCCATAACCACCGGAATTCCCCTGCTGACCGCCTCACGGATACTCTCCGTCAGACCGGAGGAACGGTTCCGGCCGCCGGTGATGATGCCCTTCACCTTACTGTACACAGCACTATGGATGGCAGATGCCTGCCGGTCCACATCCGCCGTTCTAAATCCGATGTATCGTGTGTCTGTCCCCAGCGCGTCATCCGCTCTGCGCATCCCGCCGGCGCACTCCTCCCATACGTCCGGACAGACATAGGTGAACCGCGGCGAGCCGGAAACAGCCGTGTCCGTATCGGATCGGAGCGTCTGTCCGGATATGAACAGAATCAGAAGAATGTTAGCCGCCAGCACCAGAATATACTTTCTCATAGCCTATCCTCCTGTATGACAAAAACAGCCCGGCGGACATTATATCCATCGGACTGTCAATGTTCTGTAGCTTATTTTATAATTTTCAGGATATTCAGGCAAGCTTGCTCTTTGCCACTTCGGCCAGAGACGCAAAGCCTTCTGCATCATTTACTGCCATATCCGCCAGCACCTTACGGTTCAGGTTTACATCTGCCAGTTTCAGACCGTGCATAAAATTGCTGTAGGAAAGTCCGTTCATACGGGCTGCAGCATTGATGCGGGCGATCCACAGCTGTCTGAACTGACGTTTTGTCTGTCTTCTTCCTGCAAAGCTGGAAGTAAGTGCACGCATTACGGACTGTTTTGCTACTCTATACTGTTTTGATCTGGCACCTCTGTAGCCTTTTGCCAGCTTTAATACACGATTATGTTTTTTCTTAGCGTTTAAACCGCCTTTAATTCTTGCCATATCAATTATCCTCCTTAGGTCCTAATCTTCGATCCTTATTATAAGTACGGTAAAATCTTCTTCATGTTCTTTGCATTCGTTGGATCCGCAATGGCAGACTTGCGAAGATTTCTCTTTCTCTTGGTGGACTTTTTCGTTAAGATATGGCTCTTGTAAGCCTTGTTTCTTTTCAGTTTGCCTGTACCGGTTGCTGTAAAACGTTTAGCAGCTGCTCTGCTGGTTTTCATTTTTGGCATTGTAATTTCCTCCTTGAATTACGTCGATTACTTCCTGGGAGAGAGAAAAATCGTAAGATTTCTCCCCTCCTGCTTGATAGGCTTGTCAATTGCTGATATATCAGCAAGTGATGAAGCGAAATTTTCAAGAATGTGTCTGCTTGCCTGCATATGAGCCATTTCACGGCCTCTGAACCGAAGACTTACTTTAACCTTGTTTCCCTTCTCCAGGAATTTGCGGGCTGCCGCTGTCTTCGTGTTCAGATCATTTACATCAATGTTCGGAGACATGCGCACTTCTTTGATCTCAACGATCTTCTGTTTCTTCTTTGCTTCTTTTTCCTTGCGCATCTGCTCATAATGATACTTGCCATAATCGATGATTTTGCATACCGGCGGCTTGGCATTTGGAGCGATCTTAACGAGATCAAGCTCTGCCTCATCCGCAAGTTTCTGCGCTTCCCGTGCCGGCATAATGCCCAGCTGTTCGCCGTTCTGCCCGATCAGTCTGACTTCCTTATCCCTGATCTGCTCGTTAATCATTAAATTGCTAATTGTTGTACACCTCCAATACAATGACGTAAATGAAAAAAGTGGACAGCACAAGCTATCCACTGAATAAACAAAGCTCTATACAACTTTGTGTGTTCAAAACCGCGGGTCACTTTTGTGCCTGGGTGAGAGTGGATGCTCTGCTTCCTGTTAACACATCGATTTGTAATGTACCATATAAAGCGAAAACTGTCAATACACTATTATTCGGCGTTTTCCGGCTCTTCGGCGTTTTCCGGCTCTTCAGCGTTTTCTGTGTCTTCCCCGTCCGCCTCCTCATCCTTCTTCTTTCCGAAGAATGCAGCTGCCTTCCGGGACCAGTATTCCTGGTTCTTCTTAAACAGCCGGTATCCGCCCGACACCACGGCAGCAGAAGCTATAATCACAAGTCCTGCTGCGATTCTCTCCGCCTTTGTCAGCCTTCTCATAAATCAAAGTCCTCTGCCGCAGCAATATTTATACTTCTTGCCGCTTCCGCACGGGCACGGATCATTGCGTCCGACCTTCTTCGGCTTTACGATCGTATGCATTTTTTTAGCTTCCAGATAAAGACTGTGGCGTTCCTGATCCGAATAAATACTCTGCCATTCCGGAAGATTATAAAGCCAGTCGGCCTTTGCATCTACCATGTTCTTGTACAGCAGTTCCCTGTCAAAGCCAAGGTTTACTTCCGTATTCTCATCCATCGTCTCAATCGGATTCTTTTCCTTCAGGCTGTCGTTGATGCCATCGAGAAAGCCTGTCATCGTCTGAATGGAAATACCATACTTTTCAGCCAGTTCCTTCACGGTTCCTTTTACAACTGTGTCCGGATTCTTTAAAAGCTGCGCATAGATTTCCTTTTCCTGATTGAAATAATCTGTCCAGAACTTCTGAAGTTTCTGTTTATCTGCCTTCTGATCATAGGCAACGCTGCGCCATTCATCAAGTAATGCCATTTTTTATTCTTCCTCCAAAAATAACGGGCAGCAAAGACCGCTGCCGTATGATTTTAAGATATTATATACTAATTTGAATGGCTTGTGAACCCCGTGCGGAAATGATCCCTTCATTGGCGGACAATTAATGTTCTCCCGGAATGTGCTTACGCAAAGAGTCTTTTTTCAATATACTCTTCCATGTCATCTTTATTTCTGCCCAGAGCTAGCGCCAGTTCTGAGAACAGCCTGTCCTCGGCACTTTTAAGATACCGTTCATCCGTCGAGGTTGTCTTTCTTCCGCGAACCATCCGGTCCCGCTTTCTCTTATTCAGCGTTTTAATGATCATAACCCAGTCTTTCGCGTCCATTGACTGAAGTTTAGCTCTGTAGGCCTGTTCTCTTTTCTTTTCATCCGATATCCAGAGAATCTGGATGTCAGGTATGGAATCAATGAGGTCATCTGCTTCCTTTCGCGTCATGGCCGGCCGCATGGCAACTCTGGTATCCACCGGTACAAAAATGGTGCTCTTCCAGTCATCCACCGGTTTCAGATAGTAGTAAAGCCTGTCTTTGTCAGCCCCGGAAATGTCGAGAGTTGTGACTTTTTCTACTTTACACAATCCGCTGTTAGCATAATGCACGTAATCTCCTTCTTTATACATTCTTTTTACCTCCATACGGATAATATTCTAACACCTTTTGGAATTAAATGTAAGTCCGGGGCAAATTTACGGTAGAAGATCAGCCCCGCGCATACTATAATGGCAGTAAATGCAAATGGATGGAGATATGGAATGAATAAAAAAATGCATAGAAAGAACAATAAATTCCGGCTGATCCGGAAAACAGCCGCCTGGGCAGGCATTCTTGCTCTTGTGATTCTTTATGCCGTCACCTTCGTACTGGCTGTCAGCGGAAAAGCATCGGAGGATTTGCTGATGGGATGCATCGTGGCTTCCGTTCTGGCCTCTGTGCTGATCTACGCTGTTATCCTGGCCGCACGGGTGCTTGAGAATCGGAATCCGGCCGATGTATCCGCAAACCAAAATCCTTCCTCTGCGGAAGACGGCAGGGACGTCGGAAATCAGAATCCTACAGAAAAATAATCATGTCACGGATACGGTACGGAAGCCGTAGAATAAGAGATTTCGAACCTGCGCCCGCCGGACGCACCCGCAATAAAAAAACAGGGAGATAAAGCTCCCTGCTTTTTTTATAATTTTTTATTTCCGGTAGATGATATCCTGCCTTCCCGGGCCGTTGGATACCATTGTGATCGGGAAGCCGATCTGAGATTCGATGAATTCAATATATTTCCTGCAGTTTTCCGGAAGATCCTCATACCTTCGTATTCCCTGGATATCACATTTCCAGCCGGGCATTACCTTATACACCGGCTTTGCCTTTTTCAGCTCTGCCGTCGTCGGAAATTCTGTCGTTTGTTTTCCGTCTATTTCATAGGCTACGCACACCGGAATTTCATCCAGATATCCAAGATCATCAACCACCGTGAAGGCAACATCGGTAGCGCCCTGCATGCGGCAGCCGTATTTGGAAGCTACGCAGTCATACCAGCCAACTCTTCTCGGTCTGCCGGTCGTGGCGCCGTATTCGCCGCCGTCTCCTCCGTGATTCCTCAGGGTCTCTGCTTCTTTTCCGAAAATTTCGCTGACAAATTCACCGCCGCCTACGGCGCTTGAATAAGCCTTGGTTACCGCGACTACCTTTTTAATTTCATAGGGAGGCACACCGGCGCCCACAGACGCATACCCTGCCAGCGGGGAAGAGGAAGTAACCATCGGGTATATACCGTGATCCGGATCCTTCATAGTGCCCAGCTGCCCCTCCATCAGGATCAGTTTTCCTTCCTTCAGGGCCTTCTGCAGGAACGCTGCGGTATCCGTTACGTACGGCTCCAGGGCCTCGCGATAGCCGTGAAGTTCCTCAACAATATCTTCTGCCTTCAGCAGAGGTTCGTTATACAGATACTGAAGCAGCGGATTCTTCAGCTCACAAACTCTCTTTGCTTTTTCCCGGATTGTATCCTCGTCCCACAGTTCGCTTACCTGAAAACCAATCTTGGCATACTTGTCGGAGAAGAACGGTGCAATGCCCGATCTTGTGGAACCGAATGACTTTCCTGCCAGGCGCTCTTCTTCATATCCGTCCAGAAGAATGTGATAGGACATGACAATCTGGGCACGGTTGGAGATAAGAATTCTGGGTGTTGGAACACCCCGGCCGACGATATCGTCAATTTCCTTCATAACCTTCGGCACATCCAGTGCCACTCCGTTTCCGAGAACAGAAGTAACATGCTGATAAAAGACGCCGGAAGGAAGCGTGTGAAGCGCAAATTTACCATATTGATTTACAATTGTGTGACCTGCATTCGCTCCGCCCTGAAAGCGAACAACGATGTCAGCTTTCTCAGCCAGCATATCGGTAATTTTTCCTTTTCCTTCGTCGCCCCAGTTAGCGCCGACTACAGCTTCAATCATATCATTTTCCTCCTGATAATTATGTCAAAGCCTGCTGTGGGATTGCATCATTTTTTTCTTCACAGCAGACAGTGATATCTGCTTTCCGCCGTCCTGTGTGTCAGACAGTGATATCCGCCTTTTCTCCCAGCTCATCCTTATTCTCTTCCAGCATCGGGCGCACGTATTCGTTCAGATACCTTTCGGTCTGCACCGCGGAGCAGCCCGTGTATGCCTTCGGATCCATCCGGGTTTCCAGATCCTCCCGGGTCAGATGAAACATTGGATCGGCTGCAATAAGGTCCGGCAGATCGTTCTCCTTTCCCTCTTCCTTTACATGCGCTCCGGCTATCATGGAAAGCTCGCGGATCCGCTCGTGAAGCTCCTGACGGTCCCCGCCTGCCTTCACAGCATCCATCATGATGTTTTCCGTTGCCATAAATGGAAGCTCATCTCTCAAATGCTTCTCAATCACCTTCGGATAAACCTTCAGTCCGTCCGTCACATTCAGGCACAGATCCATAACACCGTCCGTCGCAAGGAATGCGTCCGCAATCGAAAGGCGGCGGTTTGCCGAATCATCCAGGGTTCTCTCGAACCACTGCACACTTCCTGTCATCATCGGATTCATGGAATTCACCATCACAAATCGTGAAAGAGAGCAGATACGCTCACAGCGCATCGGATTTCTCTTATAAGCCATCGCGCTGGACCCGATCTGGGACTTTTCGAACGGTTCTTCAATCTCCTTCATGTGCTGAAGCAGCCGGATATCGTCCGCCATCTTGTAAGAGCTGGATGCAATGCCGGCAAGAACCTGCGCTATGCGGGTATCGGCCTTGCGTGAGTACGTCTGTCCGGATACCGGGTAGCAATCCTTAAAGCCCATTTTCTCTGCGATCATCGTATCCAGCTTATCTACCTTCGTCTGATCGCCGTTAAAAAGCTCCAGGAAGCTTGCCTGGGTTCCTGTTGTTCCCTTGCAGCCAAGAAGCTTTGTTGTAGAAATAACATAATCAAGATCCTGCAGATCCATCATATATTCATGAAGCCACAGGGCTGCACGCTTTCCGACGGTAGTCGGCTGCGCAGGCTGATAGTGCGTGTAGGCAAGTGTGGGAAGATCCTTGTATTTCTCTGCGAAATCAGCTAGCTGGGCAATGACATTGATCAGTTTTCTGCGGATCAGCTTCATCCCCTCCGCCATTATAATGATGTCGGTGTTATCACCGACATAGCAGCTGGTTGCCCCCAGATGAATAATGGGCTTTGCCTTCGGGCACTGGACGCCATACGCGTAGACATGGGACATTACGTCATGACGCACTTCCTTTTCCCGTGCCTCGGCGACATCATAGTTGATGTCATCTCTGTGCTTTTTCATCTCGCAAATCTGCTCGTCCGTAATATCAAGGCCAAGCTCCTTTTCCGTTTCGGCCAGTGCGATCCACAGTGATCTCCAGGTGCGAAACTTCATGTTGTCTGAAAACAGATACTGCATCTGTTTACTGGCATACCTTTTGGAAAGCGGACTGATGTATGAATCTCTGTCCATTTCGCTGCTCCTTTCTGTGCGTAAGCTATTGCTCCCTCATGACTGGCCTTCTGCGTTCAGACGCCCGAATGCCGCCGGTATTCTTCCTTCAGATCGGAAAGCTGTTCCCTGGGGCTTTTCTCCCCACAGCCGCGGCCGACATCTTTTTCGACTCTCCGGGCAATAGAAGCATTGTATTCCTGAATCTTTCCGATCAGTTCCTCCTGCGCGCCAAGCTCGTTCATCTTCTTTCTGTAGCCTTCTTCAGATAAATACAGCGGAAGCGTGCTGACGTATTTGCGCAGGGTTTCCTTTGTCCTGGACAGCTCCCACGCCTTCAGAAAGCAGGAAGACGCTTCCTCAAACATAAACTGGCGGGCGTAGGCGCACCCCAGATTATTCCAAACCTGGGCATAAAACGGGCTGCCCAGATTTCCGGGGCTCTGATGCTCCAGCATTTTTGTATACTGGCGGATAGCGGATGAGTACATCCCGCATTTTATGAGATAATCGCCTTTCATCTTATCCTTCATCTCCGAAGGCTGCACCTCCAGGCGCTGCAGTTCTTCCTGATAAGCACGCATTTCATCTGCGGAAAGATATCCGATCTCCCGGAAAATGGGCATGATGAAAAAGGCGGTGCCGTCGTCACTGTCCAGGTGCTGATACATAACCCGGTAAAGTTTTGCAAGCCCCAGTTCATCCCGGAGCCAGTCGCATAACAATTCATTTACAATCGTGCCGTCGATCAGACAGGGATTATTGTATAGGTAAAAGCACAGTTCTTCAATGGTATAAATGTTTGTACTTATACTTTCGATATAATAAGGCTTCGAAGCCTTTCTGACCTGACATAGATCAAAACTCATGGCGTCTGCCTTTCATGAAAAGGAAATCATTCTGGTCCATTTTTTCCCGCTGGACCGGTACATTTCCCCAAAACCGAGATCTTCACATTCCACCCGGCACTGATATGGCGAAACAAAGTAGACACTCAGTGCCAGTCTGGTTGCCCTGTCCGGCCGCTTCGGCATATGATCCAGCCGGAGAATATGGGCAACAGGTTCTCCCTCTTCCAGCGGGGTGGAAATCAGGGTCAGCATATCTTCATGATCCGGAACCATCTCACATTCAAAGTGAGCTTCGTACCAGTTCACGCCCGCACTGATCAGGGAATAAAAGACACTCTTTCCGCGCACCCGCATGTACATGCCCAGGTTCTGCTTCACAATATCCTTTCCAAGAAACAGAATCGGGGGCATCACCAGCATTTTTGCCCGTTCCATGGCCGCATAGCAGGCGCCTCTGGTATACAGATTTTTCCCCTGAAACGCACGGCGGTGATAGCACAGATACTGGAAAGAACGTTTTGCCCAGCTTTTGTCGTAAAAATCGCTGAGAAGATAGCAGGTGCCGACGCTGCGGCGCTCAAACACACGCTTGAGAAATTCAAAAAACAGGCGGTCCTTCTCACGGTCCCACTCCGCGCTGTTTCTTCCCTCCCGCAGGGATTCGTCCACTCTGGTGCTGGCACACTGCTGCACCAGGGCGACGGCCGGTGATTTTGTCCGGTCGATGGAAAGGACATAGCCGATCATTTCACCGCCTTCAAACTCCAGCAGTGCAACGTCCTGATTCCACAAGTCCTTCTTCTGGTTCACAGAATAAAAGTAAAAGCTTGAAAGATAATCCTGCAGATAAATGTGCTTTCGTTCAACACCGATGCCAAGGAGTGCCCCCGGCATTTTTTCCCAGGCGCTGTCATGGTTTTCCGGAATCGTCACCATAATCCGGAGCATAGAAAAATCATCTGTGTCCAGAATATGAGTGAACTGCTCTTTCAGAAAAGCAGATAATGCTTCCGTTCCTTCCGTAATCCCTTCCGCCTCCCGGACAGCTTCCTGCGGAAGAGGAATCATGCCATTATCAGAATCATCCGAATCCGCCCCCACCGTCCCGGGTTCCCGCATGGAATTATTATAGATCGTCATTTGTATGCCGGCGGGCGCATACTGCAGCCCGACGGCGGTTACATCATTTCTTTTCAAGGCCATTGATTTTCCTTCAGATCAGCGTGAAGATCGCTTTCGTCAGATTTTCCAGCTGATAATAATTTCTCAGTTCATCCTCGAGTCCTTTTTCATCCTGAAGGCTCATCCGCTCATTCATTCTGCTCAGAAGCGCATAGCGGCTGTTATCGGACGCGGAAAGCTCCGGTGCGGTCAGAATGCGCCGGGACCCCGTAAACAGGAGCGTATCGCCGTCATATTCCTCCAGGTAGCATTCTACCTTTTCGTTTTTGAAAATGACGAACTCCCGGACAAAGATGCCTTCAAACATGTTTTTCATGTTTTCATGCACAAACTCACCGTCATCGTACCGGTAATACAGAATAACCGTATGGGACGGATCCGTCACATATTCCATGAAAACTTTGTCATTCGTCGAATAGGATCCGTTGATTTCCCTGTCGAAGCGCTGATAAAACGCAAAATGCATACCCTGATCATCAAAATCGGAAAGAAGGCTTCGGGCACGGTCCTTCTGCTCCTGCGACAGAACCGGCAGCGTGGAATAATACTGCATCAGGGCCAGCCGGCAGACGGTTTCAACCTGTATTCCCTTTCGCATGTCATTCTCGATATCGCGGAAAATACAGTCATTTACCGGCAGGTTTTTGACCAGATATTCATAGGATTTCAGATTCAGGTATGCTGTGCAGATTTTCCGGTTCCCCAGCTTTTTCCGGTAGGATTCAAAAATATGTTCCGTATTCTGACCGCCGGTTCGCGTAAACAGCAGCAAACTCAGGATCTTGGATTCAAGCTGCATCGTATCCATGCTGTTGGCAGCGGCAATGTTCCACACGCGTTTCATGGATTCGATCGGGCCGTCATAATACATCAGCAGGTAGTTCAGAATATTTTCATCATACTTACCGTAGGTGAAACAGATGCTGCAGTACTGAACCAGCGCATCGTCTTCCTCATATTCCCGGGCGAGAACCGTCTGACTCAATATGCAGACAAGGACATTCGGAGGAACTGTCTCCGCCCCGTAATTTTCGATTAAGGCAAAGGCCTGCTCGTAAAAGCCTTCCTCTGTCAGGAGGCAGATCAGCTCCTTTTTTCCTGATTCCACATACTCATCCAGCGGCAGTTCCTTCAGAAATGCATACAGCCCGTCCGCCTTCATGTTATCCATATAATAACAAAGGATCTTTCTTCGCACGGCAAGACGTGTCTGGGCTGTCAGATCCTCCATGCTGCTGGCATGTCTGAAATATACAAGCGTATCATCCGTAATTTGCGGCGTAACGGAACACATATACAGAACAAGACCCGGATCATCCGGAACCAGCTCCCGGCAGTATGTAATCAGCAGGGGAGAATCCATGTACCGTTCCATCCGATACAGGTTCTGGGAAGTATAACATTTCCCCTCTGCGTCGGAAAGCATAATGCAGGCGTCATTCGTGTAAATCCGGATTTTTGTCTTTCCGTTCCTGAGGGGAAACTCGTCAATGTGATTGAGTCTGCGGTGTACAACGCGGACCGTTTTCATATTCGGGTTGCTGCACGTTACTTCATATGTAAATAACAGCCGTACCAGATGTTCCGCCTGGGTCCGGTTCAGAAGTCTGCGTGTCAGGAAACGTTCATAGAGGACGGCCAGATTGCAGTCAATGTGCTCCATGGAAAGCTGCTCCGCCACGAAATGCTCTATGCTGGCATGACTGTCGCGGTAAACCTGCGGAACACTCTCCCGCTTGTCTGAAATATCGCGGTAGATAGCCGCCTTCTTATGATAATTCAGAGAGGTGGAGTATGAAAAATACATGCGGACAATCTGGGGCATTTTTTCAATGCCAACGGTCCCCATGGTTTCAATATAGTACTCATACAGTCCGGTGATGCGAAGGTCCAGATTAACTCCAAGCGCATACCAGCGGAACCAGGAGGGATCCTTTTTATTGCCGGCAATCAGGATCTGGCAGATGGCCCGCACCGTATCCGGGGACTTTGTCAGATCGTAGCAGGCCGAAAGTATCCGCATCAGCCGGCTGTCATATACCGCGTCATACACGGCCAGAGAACTGATCTGGGAAGCCAGTTCTTCCGTCACCATGCCTTCCTTTACTGAGAAAAGCAGGATACGGAGTTCAAAACTGCCCAGCTTTCGCAGCAGATACGGATTTTTCCTGTAAATCCTTGCTGCCTCCAGATACATGATCGGACTGCTGCATCCGGCCAGTACCTGGTGCTCAATTGCCTCCAGCTTTGCAGAATCATCCCGTATGTACTGTTCCTGGAGATACAGCAGAATCCACTGCATGATCCAGCTGTTCCGGCTGTGAATGAACATCTGCCCGATCCGCGTCTCAATCTGATCCACGTACTCCTTATCCTGACGGAAAAATGTTGTCAGATAAAGATAATAGGCATACTGATCCTGATTCTGGAACCGTTCCATATGATGTTCCAGTTCGTTCAGAACATGAAGTCCGCGTGCTTTCTTCCCGTCCGCATAGCAAAGCTGCGCTTCCAGAAGATCTGCAAATACATTTTTGCCGCCCGCCCGCCGATACCCATTCAGAACATTGACGGACCGGTCGATCCAGTTCTGCCGGTCAATCCTTTTCTGGCGGAAATCAAGATACAGCGTAAGCATTTTCCGGCGCATCAGCTTGCGCACATGCATTTCATGCGCCTCATCGCTGCCGGTACTGTTTATTACCGTAATGTCCAGGCTTACCGTCTGATAGCAGGTGCGTATGTACAGCCGTCCGAAATTCCTTCCGGAATGCAGGAAATTGGTATCGATAAAATAATTCAGATTGTAGTGGCCGCCGACAAAATCGTCACTCGTGATTTTTTTCTTCTCCGGCCGTATAAAGCGGTCATCCGAATCGATGGAGATATCCAGATATCCCCATCCGGCCATATGAAGCGGCAGCGTCATCCGGGTCGGCATCTTAGGTGCATGGATGGTCATAACCGTCTGATCCAGAAAAAGCTGTGCCGGCACCTTTTTTCCGCAGCCAATCAGAAATTCTTCCAGGCCGTGTTCTTCGCGTCCTTCCGGCTTCAGCGCACGGTAGAGAACGGCACCTGCAGTATCGTTTTTTTTCAGCTCCTCCTCAAACTCCGGGGCAGCATACCGCGTGCAGGCATCCGGCATACTTTTTTTCGCCAGCGCGCACAGTGCATCAACGCTGTATTTTTCCGGATCCGGAATATCTTCTCCCTCTGTTTCTCTGATAACAAATGTATATGGAACCGAATACTCGCCGCGTTCTGTACAGAAGGTAAAAAAACCTTCTATTTTTTCGCCGGCACGGGCTCCCTTTGTATCCAGCTGCCAGTTTAAGAGCACAGAGGATCCATAAAACTTATGCGGTTCGAAGCGCACACGCGGATTAGAGGAATAGACAAATCCCTTTACACGCCGTTTATCCTGTGCCGCAGCAGAAAAAGACCCGGACAGCCTGCTGTCCGCGTCCGCTTTTCCCTCTACTGTCTCTGTCGAAAAAATCATCGGAGCACTGTTATATTCAAATTTCCCGTTCAGAAGCTGTTCAATCCTTCGTTTCACAGTGAAATCCCTTACTTCAGTAATTTTTTCAGTTCGTCCATGAATGTATTTACGTCCTTGAATTCACGGTAAACAGACGCAAAACGTACATAGGCGACCGCATCAAGATCCTTGAGATGATCCATGACGATCTCTCCGATCTCGCTGCTTTCAACTTCTTTTTTATCCAGATTAAAGATATCCGTCTCTGCCTGATCAATAGTTTCATTAATCTTCTGGATGGGAACCGGTCTTTTATAGCAGGCTCTCATAATCCCCGCGGTCAGTTTGGCACGATCATACTGTTCTCTGGTTCTGTCTTTTTTAATAACGATCAGCGGGATGGCCTCAACTTTTTCATAGGTAGTAAAGCGTTTGCCGCAGGCATCACAGATTCTTCTGCGCCGGATCGAACTGTTATCGTCCGTAGACCTTGAATCAACCACACGATTATTATCCTTCCCGCAATACGGACACTTCATACTGACTACCCCTCTCCCTATTACCACCTGTGCGGTCAAGAACGTACCCTGAAATTCCGCCGCTCTTCTTTTGCACAGAGCAAACTTCCCCCTCCGGGTACGGATGTTTCCAATGGAGAGTATAGCGAATCTGGCGTCTCAAGTCAACGCGCGAAAAAAGAGGTTCCTTTCGCAGAAAGGAAAAATCCTATGCCTTTCATGACAGATATTTTTCAGCAATCTCTGTCTGAACGGCCTGGACATCCTCCAGAAATTCACGGGCAGACATTCTCCGGGCACCCTGCCCGAAAATAATTGCCTGCTCCGCTCCATCCGAAGTAGCCACCGTGACATCCTTCTGATGTCCGATTTTATGAACAGTTCGTTCAATATAGGCATCCGCCGTCTCCCGCTCCTTTGTGAACACAACATACACATTGTGAAATTTCATCACTTCACCGCTTCCGCCTTCGACCCGGTACGCGTCAAATACGATGATCAGTGTTTCCTGACGATACCCCTGATAGTTCCCCAGAATGTCGATCAGGCGCCCTCTGGCCGCATCCATGCTGGTTCTTGAAAGATCCCTCAGCTCCGGCCAGGCGAAAATGATGTTATACCCGTCCACCAGAAGATATTTTTCCTTCGGCTCCTGCCGGCTGTACACGCGGGTAACCGGTTTCGGATCATAATGACTCTTTGAAAGCTTCCAGCCCTTCCGGTCCTGTTTTTTGGATCCGTACGTACGCTGAAATATTTCCATCAGCTCCCTGTCCTCCGCTTCATTGGCATGGTAGGAGCTTTTAACCTTCGAATTGCCCTTTCCCGCCGGCGATGCAGGAGACGGAGATTCCCCCGACGGCGTTTCAAAGGACGGCGGCCCGCCCGCCGTTTCCCATGCAGGGATCTTTACCCCCGACACTTCCGCCATGACATCCTCCCGGACGGATTCCGGCCGGCCGCCTGCGTCCTCTGCCTGCATATATTCTTCTACCTGATCCCAGGGAACATAGAAACCCGCTCCATGCGCGCAGAAAACGGATCCGGCTGGATTCTGTTCATCCATCTCCGGATCATATCCGATACGCCCGATTACCTCCGGACTGTTGTGGCAGGGCAGATACCCGCCCGGTGTGCAGGTAAGATGTCCCTGTCCTGACGTGTACGCCGCCAGGACAGCCGGATAACCGCTCATCCGCGAAACAGGGGCGCGGCCGCCGATCACAGCCATTCCGTTCTCCATCAAAGGCGCGCTCATCGTCCCTGACATTTTTTCTATGTCCGTCATGGCCCGCCCCAGATTCTCCTGCGGAACGGTCATCTGAAAATCAAAGAATGGCTCCAGAAGTACATTCTGTGCCTTCATGAGAGCCTGGCGGACCGCCCTCGCGGCCGCCTGCCGGAAATCTCCGCCGGACGTATGCTTCAGGCTCGCCCGTCCGCCGGTCAGTATAATCCGCACATCCGTCAGCGTGGATCCTGTCAGAACGCCCGCATGACGGCGGTCCTCCAGCGCGGATAGAATCTGGCGCTGCCAGTTCAGAGACAGAACATCGGTGCTGCAGTCGGATTCAACCTCAATGCCGCTGCCCCTTTCCAGGCTTTCCAGCCGCACATGAACCTCCGCATAGTGCCGGAGCGGTTCAAAATGGCCGACACCCTCCGAGCTTCCCGCTATGGTTTCCCGATAAACAATTCTTCCGTTTCCGAATCCCACATCCATCCCGAAGCGCTCCAGGATTACATTTTTAAGGATCTGTGTCTGCACCTCCCCCATAACCTGAACGATGATCTCGCCGGTCTGTTCCTTCCAGAGCAGATGCAGCTCCGGCATTTCCTCCTCCAGTGAACGAAGCTGGGAATAAAAATAATGAACATCCGTTCCGTCCGGAAGCTCCAGCGCGTAATCCATCACCGGCTCAAGCAGAGGCTTTTCGCTTCCGAAGCTGCTTCCAAGTCCCTCCCCGCTGAAGGTTTTCGTAAGCCCTGTGACAGCGCAGACCACGCCCGCCTTCGCCTCCTGCACATTTTCAAAACCATTTCCGGAATATACGCGGATCTGCTCCGCCTTCTCCTGCCACTCCTGAGGCTGTCCGGACGCATCCGCAGAGGCTCCGGAGAGTATCTGTTTCACCCGGAGGCTTCCTCCGGTAACCTTCATCCAGGTAAGCCTCTGACCGTTCCGGTCGCGTGTAATCTTATAAATACGCGCGCCAAATTCGTCCGGATACTCCGGGCATTCTGCCAGCAGGTAAAAAGCATCGATAAATACATCGATCCCCGTCAGTCTCAGCGCCGAACCGTAGAAGCATGGAAATACTCTCCGCTGTCTTATCAGTTTTCGAAGATCTTCCAGTGCAATCTTTCCGCCCGCCAGATATTTTTCTGTCAGCCCGTCATCCTGAAGCGCGATCTCCTCCGTAAGCGGATTCTCCGGTAGGTTTTCCGGCCGGCTCCCGCTTGGCCCGAAGTCAGAAAAAGCGGTAAAGTCAAGGCAGCTGCTGCTTAAGCTTCCGGAAATATCCTTCTTCAGCTTTTCCTTCACGGCCAGAGGCTGATCCATTTTATTTACGAAGATAAAAGCGGGGATGTCATACTCCCTCAAAAGGCGCCACAGTGTGCGTACCTGCCCCTGCACGCCGTCGGAGCCGTTAATTATAAGAACGGCATAGTCGATGACCTGCAGCGTACGTTCCATCTCCGCGGAAAAATCCACATGTCCGGGAGTATCCACCAGCGTTACCGAAAGATCATGAAAATGAAGCTGCGCCATCTTGGAGACAATGGTAATGCCCCTCTTTTTTTCCATCGGCTCTGTATCCAGGAAGGCATCCTGATGATCCACGCGGCCGGCGCTGCGAAGTGCACCTGTCTTATAAAGCAGAGCTTCCGCAAATGTCGTTTTTCCGGCATCCACCGGAGCCAGAATTCCGATGTTTACATGGTTTTGTCTCATAGTCGGCCTCCCAGAAAAAAAAGAAAGCCCCGAAGCAGGATAACTGCCCTGGAGCTTTCCATTGCCCGCCTGGAGTATGCCTTTGACTTTATGGAAGCCGCCTTCGGCGAAAGCCAGGAGATGGTCTACTTTATCACCGAGCTGTCTGTAAGCCTGTATGC
>ONLK01000034.1 GCA_900318615.1 uncultured Eubacteriales bacterium | reverse complement strand
CTGAAGGGATGTTAGAAGTGTTGCCCGAATTGTATAGCTATCCGTTTTAAGCGACTAAAAAAATTAATTTCGTGTCCAATATTTGTTGACTACTGCAGAAAGCGATCAGAATTAGTGACCCCTCCATACTGACAGGTCCCCTATCTGCCGGACAGCCGGCAGGGAGGGAATTTTTTGATTGCTGAAGCGGGAATTTGCAAAATGAGTTTGCGAATGTGTTTGTAAAACCAAAATAAGTTTGCAAATACGTTTAAAAAACCAAAATGAGTTTGCAAATACGTTGATAAATCAAAATATATTTGCTAATATTAAAATATAAATCAACAAAAAGCTAACAAAAAGTGCAAAAAGCAAAGAGGAAATCAAAATGCTGCCCAACGAACTAACAGAATTAGCAAAAAGAGTTTGCAAACAGAAATGCGAAGAGCAAACAATTGAACTGAAAGCAGCGCATGATGGAACGCCAAAACGATTATATGATACGCTGTCGTCGTTTTCCAATCAGGACAGCGGCGGTATCATTATTTTTGGCATTGATGAAAAGCAGGGATATGAGATAGTCGGTGTCTATGATCCGCAGGATCTGCAGAAGAAAGTCACAGAACAATGCGGCCAGATGGAACCGCCGGTGAGAGCGCTTTTTACGATAGCGGAGATGGATAACGTATGGATCTGTTCCGCGGAGATACCGTCTATCGATCTTTCTGAGAGGCCTTGTTATTATAAAGGGGCAGGTCGGATAAGAGGTTCTTATATCCGTGTGGGCGATGCAGATCTTCCAATGACTGAATATGAACTGTACAGCTTTGAGGCATTTCGCAAGCATCTTCACGATGATGAACGTCCTGTAGCAAATGCATCGCGTGAAAGTCTGGATGAAGAAAAGCTGGAGGAATACATTGCCTTAAGAAAACAGGAGAGACCGGGTTTTGCCAGACTTCCTGAGACGCAGATCTGTGAAATGCTGAATATCTGCAGGGGTAATGAGCCGACACTGGCTGCGGTGATGAATTTTGGATTGTATCCGCAGGGATATTTTCCGCAGCTTTGTATTACTGCAATTGTTGTGCCGGGAACCGAAATCGGTGAAACAGATGATATGAATGCACGATTTCTGGATAATCGCCGTATAGAGGGGACTATTCCTGAAATGGTTGAACAGGCACTGTTATTTTGCCGCCGGAATATGAAAATCCGCACAACGATAGATTCGGAAACCGGGCTTAGAACGGACCGCACGGAATATCCAGTCGATGCTATACGTGAAGCTGTTCTGAATGCACTGATACACAGGGATTACAGTATCTATACGGAAGGGACGCCTGTGCAGATAGATTTCTTTTCTGACAGACTTGAAATTCACAGCCCGGGGACTCTCTATGGAAGAATGAGCGTGGAACAGCTGGGATATGCCAGACCGGATCAGCGAAATCCTGCTCTGGCTGTGATGACAGAGATACTTACCAGTGCCGAAAACCGTTATTCAGGGATTCCGACTATGAGAAGAGCAATGAAAGAGTATCATCTCCCTGAACCGAAATTTGAAAACCGGAGAGATGAGTTTGTCGTTACTTTTTACAATAGATTAACGGCTGTCAGAGATGTTGAGCAGAGGACTCATGATGCAGAGCATGCCGAGGATCTGAATACAAGACTTCTTGCTTTTTGCCGGACTCCAAGAAGCAGACAGGAGATCGCAGATTTTCTTAATATAAAGACCGTATTTTACGCGATGAAAAAATATGTGCAGCCTCTTATTAATGATGGCAGACTGGGCATGACGATTCCTGACAAACCACAGAGTCGGAGTCAAAAGTATTATACGAAATAAAAGATAGATTGTAAGTAGTATATCCCGCGGTTTTCCATAACAGGAAGCTGCGGGATATTTTTTCGTGATTTCTGGATGGGACGGCAATGCCGTTTTTCTCAAGTGCCTGCATCAGAGGATCATTTGTGCTGACGCGGCCCGTTTTATAGCCGTAGGGACGAAAGCCTGTCATGGCAGCCGGCAGGCATGGTATAATAATAGAAACAATATCGGGAAAGAGGTGATTGGTCAGAGCAGGCATACACGAAACATGTTTAGTATTTGCTGAAATGCAGGGAGGCATTGTTTATGGGGAAAAATGCAAAAGGATCTGATTTTCTTTATCTGGCTTTGTACGCTTTTGCGGGCTTCGCGTTTGAACTTCTGCTGGCCTATGTGATTGAGCCGCTGATGGGATTGTCTCTGGATAGCATGACGACGGTGCAGAATATCGTACACTGGATTGTCACCTGCTGTGTGTGGGCGCTTGTGGGATGGGTGCTCATCCGCGTCTCCAGAAAGAAATACGGCTTTGACATCATGGAAGTGAAGGCAAAGCTGAAGCTGCCGCAGTATCTTGGCTGCATCCTGTGTATAGCAGTCATTTTTTACCTGCAGTATCTTGACTGGGGCGGTTTCAAGCCGGCAATCGAACTTGCGAGATGCGGCACGCTGAAATTTATTTTTCAGTACATTTATTACTTTTTCGAGACATTTCTGTTTTCACTGATTATCATTTTCGGGCAGAGAGCATGCGAGATATGGTTTAAAAGGGAAAATATTCCATACGGCGGCATTGTCCTGGCGCTGACATGGGGAATCGGCCATATTCTCTCAAAGGGCAGTCTGACGGTCGGCCTTCTGTCAGCACTTGGTGGCTTCCTTTTCGGTGCGGCCTATCTGATTGTGGGAAGGGATTACCGGAAAACGCTGCCGCTTTTATTTATCATGTTCGCCTTCTGAATAAATGCAATAAAAATCGCGGATCGACCGGCGGGAGCCGGCGGTCCGCGATTTTCTGATGGTGCTGCTTTATTCGCGGAAAAGACCGCTCAGCATGACAGCACATGTATCAAGGTCTATATCGGCATCATCGATAAGGATGTCATAGTTAGCCGGATCTTTCCAGGTGCGGCCGGTATTGACGTTGAAGTAATTCGCACGTTTTCTGTCATAGAATCTGCGTGTGGATTCTGCTTCTTCCGGCGCGATGCCGTATTCCTCCACGATCCGGTCCGCCTTTTTCTGTTTGTCAGAACAATGGATGAAAACGCTGATGACGCCTTCCCGGCCAGCCAGGGCGTGCGAAGCGCAGTGCCCCAGGAAAATGGCGCGCCGGTTGCTGTCTGCCAGCTGTTCAATAATCAGCTGCTCCGCAACAAAAGTCTGTCCTTCTTTGTCCAGTATTTCTGTATTGCCGCTGTAGGCGCGCTGCATGGCGTACAGGGTATAAAAGAGACTGCTGTGGACTGACTCTTCATATTGTTCGATTTCCTCGACGGATACGCCGGCTTTTTTGGAGGCCAGCTCGAGAATTTCATGACCGAAGCAAGGTATGCCGGTCAGTTCTGCGATTTTTTCCGCGATGGCTGTTCCGCCTGCACCGTATTCACGTTCTATTGTAAGATATCTGTGTTTCATTCCGTACCTCCCTGTTCAAACTGGCTGTTATAGAGGTCCGCATAGAACCCGTTCTTTTTCAGCAGTTCATCATGTGTACCGCTCTCAATGATATTGCCGTCTTTCAGAACCAGAATCAGGTCTGCGTCGCGGATTGTTGAGAGTCTGTGGGCGATGACAAAGGATGTGCGCCCTTTCATCAGGTTATCCATGGCTTCCTGGATTTTCAGCTCCGTGCGGGTATCGACAGAACTTGTCGCCTCATCCAGAATCAGCATCGGCTTGTCGGCAATCATGGCGCGGGCAATGGTCAGCTGCTGTTTCTGTCCCTGTGAAAGTCCCATCTGATCGTTCAGGACGGTATCATATCCCTGCGGGAGAGTGCGTATAAAGTGGTCAAGTCCCACGGAACGGCAGGCATTGTCAATTGTCTCCTGACTCACATCCGGTGTGTTGTAAACAAGGTTTTCCCGGACGGTTCCTTCAAACAGCCAGGTGTCCTGCAGAACCATGCAGAACTGGTCATGAACGTTTTCACGGGGCACATCCCTGGTCGGTGTGCCGTCGATCCGTATTTCGCCTCCGTTTACTTCATAGAACCGCATCAGCAGATTGACCAGCGTCGTCTTGCCTGCACCGGTCGGTCCTACAATGGCGATCTTCTGACCCGGTTTTACCTCTGCAGAAAAATCATGAATGACATCATGTGCGGCACCATCATAGCGGAACCGGACATGGCGGAAATCAACGTTTCCTTTTACGTCTGTCAGTCTGGCTGTCTTGCCGCTTTCATCTTCCATTTCCGGTTCTTCAAGGAAACCGAAAACACGTTCTCCGGCAGCGGCGGCGGACTGCAGCGACTGCATGGACTGCGCGATCTGGCCGAGCGGCTGCGTAAAGTAACGCACGTACAGCATGAAGGAAACCACGACACCGAATTTGATGTCATTATTCAGCACGAGCATACCGCCGACAATGCACACGACAACATACCCCAGATTGCCGATAAATGCCATGATCGGCTGCATCAGTCCGGCAAGACACTGTGCGCGGAAACCGCTTTGCCTGAGTTCGCCGTTGAGCCGGCTGAATTCTTTCACCGCGGCTTCTTCACCGTTGTAGGCTTTGACAACGGTATGTCCGGCGTAATTTTCCTCGATATAGCCATCCAGGCTGCCGAGGTCGCGCTGCTGGCGGGTGAAATATTTCTGGCTGCGTCCCATGATGAGAAACATCAGTATAAAGCCGATCAGACAGGCGAGAACGGCGGCAATGGTCATGCGGACATCCGTGATCAGCATCATGATCAGGCTGCCGAGGAACAGAACCACGGCCGATACAAAGGTGCCGAGACTCTGGTTCATGCTCTGACCGATCAGGTCGACATCATTGGTCACGATGGACATCACATCGCCGGTTGTATGCCGGTTGTACCAGGAAATCGGAAGACGGTTGATCTTAACCGAGATATCCGAACGCATTTTCCTGGAGAGCCGCTGCGTGACAGAAGCGGTAATCCATCCCTGAATTGCCTGCAGCACAAAGCCGGCTGCGTAGAGAAATACGATAAACATCGCGATATCAAAAACCGCGGAGAAATCGATGGATGGCCGGATCATATCGTAAACCGGATCAGGGAGCTGTTCCAGTTTGTTCATGACATCATCTGTATCGTCCAGATCGACCTCGGAAAGCGTTTGCAGAGTATCGATCTGATCCTGTCCGGAAAGGACTGTGCCGTCAACGGTGATCTCTGTAAAGACAGCATTGCAGGCCGGTTCCGGCAGGCTTTCCGCCAGCGTCAGGACGGCAGACAGACTTTCCGAGGCTGCCTCTTCATCCTGTTCGGACGGCATATTTTCACTGAAATCCTGCAGCGCCTGCAGTGTCTTTACCTGCTGTGAGCCGCTGAGCGAGTTTCCGTTTATTTCGATACTGTCAAAAAGTAGATCCAGCGTAGTATCGCTGAATTGCGAAAAATCAGGGCTGGCGCCGGTCGCTGCCATTGCGCTGAGTGCCTGTTTGTCGGCCTCAGGTACATCGGCAGAAGATAACACAAGGGGAATGTTCTCCTGGAGTTTTGCCTGATCCTGCATGTTTCCCGCAATGGCTTCGGAAACCGTCTGCAGATTGGTTTCCATGTTATCTGATATGGATTCCGAGATATCCTGCAGCGCCTCGGTATCCGGTTTGATACCGTCTGTAATCAGATCGGTGAGGTCACCCAGACGGTTCGGGCCGATCAGTGTAAAAATGGTAGAGATAATCACGCAGATAAGCGCGATAATCAGCAGGATGGAATCCTTTTTGGAATAGGAGATCAGTTTCCGCCAAGTACCTCTGAAATCTTTCGCCTTTTCACCGGTGTGCGGCGGACCGCCGGGACCGCCGCGGCCAGGTTTTCTTCCGCCGCCCGGGCGGCGCGTGTCTTTATTTACTGCCTCTTTCGGGAGGCCGTCATTGACTGTCATTTTTTTGTTTTTTTCTTCCATCATGCCAGTTCCTCCTTTGAAAGCTGAGACAAAGCAATCTGCTGGTAAACCTCGCAGTTTTCCATCAGTTCCTCATGGGTGCCGATGCCGGCCAGCCGGCCCTCGTTGAGAACGAGGATCTTATCCGCATTGCGGATGGTGCCGATTCGCTGAGCGACAATAATGCGGGTGATACCGCTGCATTTTTTATCGAGTTCGGCGCGGAGAGTCCGGTCTGTCCGGTAATCGAGCGCCGAGAAGGAATCATCGAAAATCAGAATTTCCGGTTTCCGCGCGATGGCACGGGCGATCGACAGCCTCTGTTTCTGCCCGCCGGAAAGGTTTCCACCGAGCTGTGCGATATAGGCGTCGTACTGGCCGTCCATCTTTTCGACAAACTCATCGGCCTGTGCGGTATGGACCGCATCCTGAATTTCCTCAGCCGATGCCGGATCCTTTCCGTTGTCGCCGTAGCCGACGTTCGAGCTTACCGTTCCGGTGAAAAGTACGGCGCTCTGCGAAATATAACCAATTTTATTGCGCAGGGCTTTCTCCGAATAATCGCGGACATCCCGTCCGTCTACATAGACGGTTCCGCCTGTCGTATCGTAAAAACGCGGGATCAGGTTGATCAGAGAACTTTTTCCGCTTCCCGTGGAACCGATGATAGCGATGGTTTCGCCTTTTTCTGCTTTGAAAGAGATGTTGTGCAGAACATCGTCAGCCCCGCCCGGATAGCGGAAATCCACGTTTCGGAACTCGATTTCACCTTCATGTCCGTCTTCGCCGCTGACCGCGGTTCCGTCTTTGATGGTGACTGGCGTATCGAGAACTTCGTTGATACGTTTTGCCGCCACGGATGCTCTCGGCAGAATCATGAAAATCATGACGAGCATCATAAAGGCCATGACTGCCTGAATCGCATACTGTGAAAATACGACCATATCGGAGAACAGGGAGATCTTGCTTCCCAGACCGGCATTGTCAATGACGAAGGCGCCGATCCAGTAGATTGCGAGCGTGAGCCCGTTGATCCCGGCCATGATGCTTGGCATCATGAAGGACATGGTGTGCATGGCAAATGTATTGGTGTCCGTGAGTTCCTGATTGGCCTTTTCAAACTTTTTCTCCTGGTATTCCTCTGCATTGTATGCACGAACGACACGGAGTCCGGTCAGATTTTCGCGGGTTACCGTGTTGAGCTTATCGGTCAGCGCCTGCAGCTTCTTGAATTTCGGCATGGCAATCAGAATGCAGGCAATAATGACGCCGAGAACAATCAGAATGGTCACACCGGTTGCCATTGTCCACTGCCATGCTTTTCCGATAATCTTGCAGATTGCCCAGACTGCCATGATCGGCGCACGCATCAGCATCTGCAGGCCCATGACAATAAAAAGCTGGATCTGCATCACATCGTTTGTGGACCGTGTGATCAGGCTGGACGTGGAAAAACGGCCGATTTCATCCATGGAAAATGACTGGACCTTGCGGAAAAGCTTTTCGCGCAGGTCGGCGGCAAAACCATTGGAGATGGCCGATGCACAGAAGGCAACGATGATAGTGGAGATCAGGCTGATCAGAGCAAAGATCAGCATTTTCCCTCCAACAGACAGAATTTCAGATATGGTTGAGCCGGAGGTTTCAATCAGAGTCGTGATATCTGTCATGTAATCCGGGATGGTAAGGTCTGCCCATACGGCCATTGCGGTGAAAATCACGGAAATGACTGTCAGGAAGACATCCTTCCCTGTCAGATTTTTAAATAGTTTCAGCATAGATTCCTCCATTTAAAGTTCGGCACACGCTGTTAGCAGTCTGCTTAAGCGAGTGCCAGACAGACTGTAAAATAAAAGATCAACCGTCAAGGTGATCTTCAGCTACAATCTGACTATAAACTCTGCTATAATAGTCGAGTCAAGAGCTATTTTTATCTTTTTTGAAATTTTTAAAGGAGCATGGCTGTTATGATTTATCTGACCATTCGTGAATTCGGTTCTCTGCGCGGTGTCAGCGTGGGTTCTCTTCGATATTATGAAAAACTGGGACTGCTTGAGCCGGCAAAGGTCGACCCGGATACGGGATATCGCTATTATCTGCCGGAGCAGATGGAGACGCTGGATGCGATTCAGATGTGCGTGGCACTGGATATTCCGCTGAAAGAGCTCAATCAGTATATGGACGACCAGGGCCGTCTGGAAATTGACAGACTCCTGACGCACGGCCATCAGGTGCTGGAGGAGAAGATGGAGCTGATGCAGACGACTCTGAAAATGACGGAATACGGGATGCAGATGCTGCAGGAAAATGAGACTTACAGCGGCATTGAGGGCAGATACAGCAGGCAGATCGAGGAACGCTGGTTTTATATTATTCCGTCGAGCGGGAACAGGAAAAAGCTGGCCGCAGAGCAGCGCGGGCTTTTTCAGACCTTCCGTGATCTTCAGCAGAAAAAGGCGGCACCCTTTTTTCCGGCCGGCGTGCTGATGCGGCTGGATGGAGAGCAAACGCAGATGGCATATTTTCTGCGCGTGCTCAATCCTGACAGCGAGGATCCCTCCATTATTCGGATACCGCAGGGCACATACCATTGCCTGCAGAAGGATATGACCGACCAGCCGGATATCCGTTCTATTATGGAGGAAAATTTTCCTGAATATGACGGGCAGGAAATTATCATCACGAACATGATGACCGGAAAACTGCATGACCAGTCCAGACTGAGTGAGATTCAGATCCGGGAAAATCAGGCATGATCACATATCCCTTTGCTCTGCAGGGGCTGTTTAACTGAGACCGGAGCCGCTTTGTTTTTTGATATGGGAAGAATAAGACAGTATACCAGGAGTTCACCTCTTTACTATAATAGAGATGGTCTCATGGCGAAAAAAATACAGGAAAGGGATAATCATGACAATTATCGTTACCGGCGGCGCCGGCTTTATCGGGAGCAATTTTATTTTTTTTGAAATGGAGAATCATCCGGCGGACAGGATTGTCTGTCTGGATAAGCTGACATATGCGGGAAATGCTGCGACGCTTGCGGGCGTGATGGGCCGTCCTGATTTTCGCTTTGTAAAACTGGATATTTGTGATCGCGATGGCGTATACCGGCTGTTTGAAGAAGAACATCCGGATATCGTCGTCAACTTCGCAGCGGAATCGCACGTAGATCGTTCTATTGAAAATCCGGCGGTATTTCTGGAGACAAATATCATCGGGACATCGGTTCTGATGGATGCCTGCCGTAAATATGGCATTGGGAGGTATCATCAGGTTTCCACTGATGAAGTCTATGGAGATCTTCCGCTTGACCAGCCGGATTTGGCTTTTTACGAGGATACACCGTTACGGCCATCAAGTCCGTACAGTACGTCTAAGGCTTCGGCAGATCTTCTTGTTCAGGCCTATAACAGAACATATGGCCTTCCGGTGACGATCAGCCGCTGTTCTAACAATTACGGCCCCTTTCAGTTCCCTGAAAAACTGATTCCGCTGATGATAGTGAACGCCCTTTCAGATCAGCCGCTTCCGGTTTACGGAGACGGCATGAACGTGCGCGACTGGCTCTATGTAAAGGATCACTGTGCGGCAATCGATCTTGTTATGCGGAAAGGAACTGTCGGTGAAATTTATAATATTGGCGGCCGCAGCGAGATGCACAATATCGATATTGTGAAAATGATCTGCGATTATCTTGGTAAGCCGTACAGCCTGATCGAACATACAGCTGACAGAAAAGGCCATGATAAACGCTATGCAATCGATCCGACCAGAATGCAGGATGAACTCGGCTGGCGGCCGGAGACGACGTTCGCAGACGGTCTTAAGATGACCATTCAATGGTATCTTGACAACAGAAACTGGTGGTCTGAATAAACGGGCGGCGATACCCGGCGGACAGATCTGCATTTCCGGTTCAATCTTCGAGAAAATTTATGCCTGCGCTCTTCGCAGATACCGCTCTGTGTATGGACAGACGGCAAAACATTTTCCGCAAAGGTCCTGATGTATCCCTGTGGCAGCCTCCATCCGCTCGATCTGCCTGGGCAGGCAGCGTTTCCAGTCAAACAGCATCTCACGCGGCATGCCGGCTTCCCACAGCGTTCCCATCAAGGCATCGGCAGGGCAGGCGTCTGCGCAGACATGGCATGAACCGCAACTGTTTTATGCGGTATCTTTGATCTGTGTTCTTTTCCATCCGTCATGACGCTGACACGTTCCACGGTCTGGGCTGCAGCCTGATACCCCGCATCACGCAGAAATTTTTCCCCGCAGGATACGATCCGATCCAGCTTTCTGTTCATCGAATAATAGGCGTGGTAATATTCCTCGCAGATCGGCGGTGCCGACTAATGCCGCCCCTTCTTTGATCAGGAGGGCAGTAAGTTCTCTTATTATATTAAATGGACACACCTCCTATGCAGAGTAATTCCGGAAATCCCGCTTATATCCGCATCTTTTAAAAGTACAGCTGCATTTTATATCCGCAAAGGACATATTGTCATCCTTTTATCGCCGGATATTATCATTATATTGTCAGGCTGGGAAGACTGGCCGGAAACGAGTACAGACAAATACTCATTAAATAATTTATCCTGTATAAGCTGAGCTGAATGGAATCCGAAAAAAGCGGCGGAAGATATCAGGAAAGGGGAATGAAAGATGGGAAAGATATGGATGAAAACCAGATACGACAGCAGTATGGGCATGGAAATTCCGCATAGCTGGAATTTCGCAAATGCGATGTATGGCTTCCGGGAACTGGGAGCGGAGATTATCCCTTACCATACGATTGCTGAAATATATGATCAGGTAAAGGAAGACGACATTGTGCTGGATTATATTGACCAATGCGAAACGATTTTTCATAAATTCGGCGTACGGGCCGATCTGCCGGATTATCCATCTGTTTTGAGAAAATTTCTGGGACGGAAAATCTGGAAGGATACCATTAACAGTATTTCCAGTGATGAGAGAAAATGGTCAGCCGGATATTTTGTCAAGCCTGCTGAGCGCTGTAAAGCATTTACAGGCAAAAGAATCAGCAGCCTGCATGATCTGATCGGCTGCGGCAGCTGTTATGAGGATTACGAGGTCTACGTCAGTGAACCGATTGATATCGTCGCGGAATGGCGGACTTTTATCCGGTATGATCAGATTCTGGATGTGCGGCCTTATGGCAGCGTCCGGGAGGACAGGTATGAAGGCTTTTTGTACTGCTATGACGCAGGCGTTCTGCAGGACATGCTTAAAGCATTTCGTACATGGGATGAACGGCCGGCTGCCTGCAGCATGGATATCTGTTATACTGAAGATGGAAGGACGCTTCTTGTCGAGATGAATGATGCCTATGCACTTGGCTGCTATGGTTTGCCGTCTATTCAGTATGCGCAGCTGATTTCAGCAAGGTGGAGTCAGCTTATGAAGCATAAAGACGAATATGATTTTCATGATGATCGGGGTGAGACAGGATGGCAGATCTGATTTTATTTCCTTCGGACTACTATAATGTGCGATGTGTTGATGCAGATTTTAAGGAAGAATACGCTGCATCCGTCGCTGCAGAAGTCTGGAATATTGCTCTTTTTGGGTATGATCAATGGCTTAACGAGGGGAAACTTGTGCTTACAGGCGTCCCGGCAGGAAAACACCAGACGGTTTACCGTGGCTGGATGATGAAACCTGAACAATACAGAAGATTTTATACGCAGCTGATGCAAAACGGTATACAGTTGATTACCAGTCCGGAGGAATATGAGACGATGCATATTTTTCCGAATGTATACCGATATTTTGGCAGCGATACTGCCAGAATGAAAATATATCCTCTTCATGCCAAAATTGATATTGAAGATGTGAAGCAGTCATTCCGCCGGTTTATGGTCAAGGATTTTGTCAAATCAGTAAAGGGCACGGAATTCCCGGGATTTTTTGATCAATCGGTTACGCAGGAAGAATTCGACGATTGGATGAAGGTATTTTATCAATATCGGGGCGATCTTCTGACCGGAGGCATATGTATCAAGGAATTTCTGGATCTGAAACAGTATGATCATAAAACAAACGAATACAGAGTTTTTTATATGAATCATATTCCTGCGGCAATCAGCCGGAATTCGGGGCAGAATATTCTGACACCGTTCCCGCCGGAAAAACTGATCGAAAAATACAGGAATCTGCCGAGTCCTTATTACACCGTTGATTTTGCACAGCTGTCAGATGACTCATGGCGTATTATAGAAGCAGGTGACGGAGGTGTTTCTGGTCTGCCTGAGGGACAGGATCCATACGAATATTACAGAAAATTATTTCAATGTTTCAGGTAAAGAGAAATTATTTAAGGGAGAAATGACATGATTGCCGGAATGACATATTACCAGATCTGCCTGTATTTCCTGCTTTACAGCTTTTTTGGATGGATTATTGAAGTTGTCTATCACGCTGTGACGCTGGGAAAAGCGGTTAACCGGGGATTTCTGAACGGACCGGTGTGTCCTGTTTACGGGTTCGGCGTGCTGGCAGTGCTTGCCGCGGGCAATGCGATAGCCGCATCGGATGCTGCCGCCGGTACCAATGCGATGGAGCTGAACAGTATGGAACTGTTCCTGTTCGGTATGCTGCTGGCGACAGTGGTCGAGCTGGTTGCCGGATGGCTTCTGTACAGGCTGTTTCACGCCCGCTGGTGGGATTACAGCAGCAAGCCGCTGAATTTTCACGGCTATATCTGCCTTGAGTTCAGCATAATCTGGGGCCTGGCTATTGTACTGGTGGTAAAGGTGGTTCATCCGGCTTTGAATAATACTGCTGTGGATACAATACCCGAGCAGTATGGCTGGCCGATCATGGGCGTTTTATATCTGGTGTATTTTGCGGATCTGGTGGTTACGGTTTCCACTGTCCTGAAGCTGAATAAAAAACTGGAAGAGCTGGACCGCATCCGTACGGTGATGCGTATGCCGGGTGACAGACTCAGCAAAGATGTCTCTGCAGGAACGATCCGGACTGCACAGCGCATTCAGGAAGGCCGGGTGCAGGCTGCCCTCGCGAAGGCTGAACTGGCCGAGCATGCAGAGGCGGTGCGCGAAGAACAGGATATAAAGCTTGCGGTGCAGAAAGCCGAGCTGGCAAAGAGGGCAGAAGAGCTTCGAAGAGATCTTACGAGCCATTCTGCCAGACGTCTGCTGCGCGCCTTCCCGTCTCTTTATCATGAAAAATATAATGACCTGGTTCAGAAACTCAGGGACAGCCTGGATCGCCGATCGGGCGGCTGACTGTCATTATATATGCATTTTTGGAGGAAAATTATCCGGATATGCACATAAACTATCAGAATAAAACCGGATTGTGTTAGTATTAAGAAAACGGCGGAAGGAGGAAAAAAATATGTGGAAATGTCCTGCATGCGGACGTATTTTCAAAAGAAAGAACCAGCCGCATTACTGCGGCGATAAACCGGAAAATGTGGATGACTATATCGCATCCTTTGACGAAGAAATCAGGCGGCAGCTGGAGATGGTGAGAGATGCCATACGCAGCGCAATTCCGCAGGCGCAGGAGACCATCTCCTGGAGTATGCCGACGTACAGAGACCGCCATAACATCATCCATTTTGCCGCGCAGAAAAAGCATATCGGCCTTTATCCGGGACCAGCAGCGGTAGAACATTTTGCGCAGGAACTGGATGCCGGCGGATACAGCTGCAGCAAAGGATCCATCCGGATCCCCTACAGCGATTCCCTGCCGCTTGATCTGATCAGCAGAATTGCGCAGTGGTGCTATCAGACAGGCAATCACGCATAGACAGCAGGCGCGTGGCAGAGACAGAATTCATTTTGTGAATAGCCGATTGCAAAAACGATATTGTACTTATCCGCTTTGGACATGTAGTATGAAGACATGAAAAGAAACATTACAGATTATTGCACGGGTGCAGCAGAGCAGATGATTTTCATTCACTGCATAGCATAAGATATCGGAGGTACAATATGGAATACTTTACGCTCAACAATGGAACGAAGATGCCGGCAGAGGGATTTGGTGTTTTTCAGATCCCGGACCCGGTGCAGTGCGAAGAGGTCGTTTACAATGCAATTAAAACAGGATATCGCCTGATCGATACGGCGGCTTCCTACATGAATGAGGAGGCTGTCGGCAAAGCGGTAAAACGCGCGATCGCCGACGGACTTGTTACGCGGGAAGAGCTTTTTATCACGACCAAGATCTGGGTGCAGGATCAGGAAAACGAAGAGACGGCCTACCAGGCAATCAGAACATCTCTTAAAAAACTCGATATGGAGTATGTTGATCTTATTTTGCTGCATCAGGCGATGAAGGATTATTTCGCAGCCTATCGCGGCATGGAAAAGGCTTACCGGGAAGGCCTCGTAAAAGCAATCGGTGTGGCAAACTTTTTCCCGGAGGTGCTGACCAACCTGTGCGAAACGGTTGAGATCATGCCTGCTGTCAACCAGATCGAAATGCATCCGTTCTTCACGCAGGAGAAGGCAATCGAAAACATGCGCCGCTATAATGTCGTGCCGCAGGCGTGGGGACCTCTAGATGAAGGCAGGCATGGCATCTTTACGGATCCGGAGCTGACCGCGATCGGCAGCCGCTATGGCAAGAGCGCCGCGCAGACTGCGCTTCGCTGGAATGTACAGCGCGGCGTGTCCATTATTCCGAAGTCCACGCACGTGGAACGTATGGAGCAGAATATTGACATCTGGGATTTCAGTCTGACCGACGAAGAGATGAAGACAGTTTCGGCAAAGGATCTCGGCCATTCCGAAATCATCAACCACTATGATCCGGATCTCGTCAGAGTTCTGGATAACATGAAGATTCACGGCTGAAAAGCATAAGAAAGCGAAGGCATCCCCGCAGTGTACGGCGGGGGGGTGCCTTTGCGGCTTATAAGAACAGTGCGGATGCGTCTTCTCCCTGCACAGACCGGAGCAGGCCGATCAGCTCATCCGTTGAAAGCTGTTTTTTATTTTCGATCCACGTGATCAGGAAGCCGACGAAGGCACCGATCAGTCCGGACATATAGTAAGTGTAGTATTTCTCTGTCATCGCATTTTTTGGCGGGACAGCATTGCGGATGATGAGGGTGCTGTCAAAATGGCAGCGGTAGATGATATCGTAGTGCCCGATTTTGATCAGCTGTTCCAGTATCCGGCTGTTTTCATCATGCATCCAGTAGCTGAAAAAGAACGTGAGAAAAGCATAAGGGTCTTCCGGTCCTTCATGCTTTTCTTTTTCCCGGAGGTATCCTGTCATCACTTCCTGGTAGTGAAGCGCACACTGCCAGTACAGGACATCATTGATATTATCGAAGCTTCGGTAGAAGGTCGCACGGCCGACTCCCGAAGCTTTTTGTATGTCCGTGATCGTGATCATGTCATAGGACTTCTTCTCAATCAGATCGGACAGGCCGTCATAGATCAGTTCTGCGGATTTCTGCGCCCGCTTGTCATTTTTAATATGGTACATATTGTATTCTCCTGTCGGACTTCTTTTTATGGAACGACTTTTCTGTTATTGTTCCGCTTTTTGCGGAACTATTGTATTACAAAAAACATTATGATACATTAATTCCATAAAGTCAAGATCATTAGAGAAGGGAGTTTCATATGGAAAAGTTTTTACAAGGATCTTCCGAAGATAAAGGACTGGGTGATTGCGCTTGCCGCGACGATATTTTTTGTATGGCTTTTGATTTCGAAAGGAAAGGAAAGTGATCTTACGATGGAGGAAAAGAAAACAATGATCATGCACGGGTACGATGGCAGTACGTTTACCGTGCCGGTGAGGAAGGCTATGCTCTATACGGATCCTGGTGCCAGATACACGGGATATCATCCCGGGAAACTGGTATTGAAAAAAGGCAGCGTTCGCCTGAAAGGATATAAACCTCTTCCCTGTGACATTATTCTGGAGCGGGATGTGCCGGTGAAACTGCGTGACGGTGTGACGATTTATACGGATATTTTCCGTCCGAACGATGATGAAAAGCATCCGGCCATTATGGCGATGAGTCCATACGGCAAAGAGATCGGAAGCCAGTGGCTCGATGATACGCCGGACCACGCAGGCATTCCCGTGGATGCTACGTCCGGGCTGCAGAAGTTCGAGGGACCGGATCCGGCGTACTGGTGTGACCACGGCTACGCCATCATCAACCCGGATGTCAGAGGGGCATACCGGTCAGAAGGATATATCCTCTTCTTCGGTTCCGATTACGGAAGAGACGGGAAAGATATCATTGAATGGGCGGCGCAGCAGTCATGGTGCAGCGGCAAATGTGCGATGAGCGGCAATTCCTGGCTGGCCATCTCGCAGTGGTTTGTGGCTGCGGAACATCCGGACCATCTGGCTGCAATTGCGCCATGGGAAGGACTGTCAGACTGCTGGCGTGAAGTGGCAGGAAGAGACGGTGTTCCGATGCCTTCATTTGTCAAGATGCTGTCGGATTCCTTTTCTTCTGCGGAAGAAGGCGGAGTTGAGGATGTGGTGTCGATCATGAATACACATCCGACTCAGGATGCGTATTGGACGGATAAAGCGGCAGCGCTGGAAGAAATTGAGGTACCGGCCTATATCGTCGCCTCGTATACGAACCCGATCCATACCTATGGCACGCTGGAGGGCTGGCGCCGGATCGCATCCGGGGAGAAATGGCTCCGGATCCACAACACCGGTGAATGGGATGACTATTACAATCCGGCTCACACGGAGGAACTCCACCGATTCTTTGATCACTACCTGAAGGGAGAGGACAACGGATGGGAGAAGACACCGCACGTCCGTGTCAGTGTATTAAATCCCGGCGGAAAAGATACGGTCGACCGCGTCGAACAGGATTTCCCGATACCGGATACGAAATACACAAAACTGTATCTGAATACCGTGTCGCACAGACTTGAGACAAATCCAGTCAGCAGCGAAGGCGATGTCACCTATCACTCGGATGGAAAATTTCATAATAAGGCGGAATTTTCCTTTGTCATGCCGGAAGATACGGAACTTACCGGATATTTCAAATGCCGCCTGTGGGTTGCTGCACCGGATAGTGATGACATGGATCTGATGGTCAAGGTGGAAAAACGCCAGCCTGGCGGCCGAAAGTATAAGATAAAGACTGGTCCGGGAATGGAGATTGCGGCAAAAGGATATCTGAGAGTCTCTATGCGCGCACTGGATGAAAAGCGCAGTACTGAATGGAATCCGTATCATTCCATGCTTCATATGGAAAAACTGAAGCCCGGCGAGATCGTACCGGTGGATATTCTGATCTGGCCGATGGGATTGCAATTTGCCAAAGGTGATCAGCTTGTGCTGACAGTATCGGCTTATAAGACCAGAAAACTCTGGAAAGGGCCTTTCAATATCAGGATGGCGAAGGTGCAGCTGCCGAAGGAAGGATATACCTATATGCCGGGAAGCGAACCGGAGATGTATACGATCGGCGGCGGCAGTATGTTCGGCGGATCCAATATAGATACATCGGATCTCCCGCATGATGTAAATAAGGGCAGGCATGTGATCTACGCAGGCGGCCGGTATGACAGCTACCTGCTCATTCCGGTGATCCCGGAGAGAAAGTGAGGTGTGACCTTATGTGGAACTGGTTTGTGGCCTGGGGATGGCTTTACTGCATGATTATCATGAGCGTCATTCTGACCGTGCAGATGATCGTGCACTGGAAGGAATGGGACGGGCTCACGAAGCTCGGCGCCTTTACCGTTATCGTTCTGACTTTCCATGTCTGGGAAGAATGGGTGATTCCGGGAGGTTTCCATTACATTTACAACATTGATTCCGCCGCCGCGCTGCGCAGCCGCTATCCGATGAGCCAGATCACGGATATGATTACGAATTTCGGCGGCGCCGTGATATGGTTTATCCTGGTTGAGATAAAGAAATACGGCCGAAAAATGAGTTTTGCCGTGATGATCTTCAGCTATTTTGAGTTCATCATTCACATGTATCTTGCGCATCATTCCATGAATGTCTTTGCGGAGCAGGGCATCTATACAGGTTTTTACGCGCCGGGCATGATTACGGCGATCTGCTGCTGGCTGCCTCTGGGCATCGGCTATACCGTATGGTTTGTGAAAAACAAGGTAAAGCTTTCGGATGTGCTCGGCGGCGTCATCATTCTTGCGGCGCTGACCATTCTGCTGGTCAATATGCCGGAGAAGGTGCTGAAGAGCGAGGACAGCCCGTATGTCTTCGACAATGCCGGCTGGTATGAAACATGGGTTGATGAAAACGGCAATATTACAGAAGATACTGACTTTTAACAGCGGCACCCGCCCGGATGGATTGATGTCTGTCCGGCGGGTGCCTTTTTTGCGCAGCCGTTTTCGCAGTGCCGCTGAAAAGCATGCCTCTCAGGGGAAATTGATACGGAGGCGCCGGAAAAAGTACAGGGTAAATTTCATTGGAAACAGACAGCTGATAATATCAGCGGCGGCAATGTACAATAAAAACAACGGAGCACAGTAAAAGTGCTCACTGATCGGACATTCCATGAATGAAAGGGGAACAGGGAAATGAAGAGAAAAGCAGTTGTTTCCATAGTACTGGCCGCGGCGCTGCTGGCGGCATGCAGTTCATCACAGACAGGCAAAACAGGTTCTGCGGCAAGTTCTGAAAAAAGCGCGGAGGCAAATGAGACAAAGGGGTCTGAAGTATTGGATCCCTCAACGATAACGGATGATGAAGATACATTAAGAGATGCCGTCGATTCGCAGACGGAAGATCTGAAAAACAGATTGACCGTGCAGAGTCAGACCTTGACATCGGAAATAGATTCATACGACGCATATAAAGAAAATGTCGATAAGGTAGAGGAATTTTACGATACGGTTGTGACAGAGACCAACAAAACATTGATTCTCTTGCGCAAGGACAGCTCCGCATATGCTGCCGCCCTGTTGGCATCTGATCGAGATCAGGATGATATTTACAATGATCTCGATGACATTGTGGACGACGTATATGACGGCGGCTGTGATGATATAAGCGATGACATCTATGATGGCCTGATGGATGATATGAGGGATGCGTTTTATGACGGTGTTCTCGACGATTCCGATGTGACAGATGATTATGATGAATGGTCGGATCTAAGTTCAAATGAATATGATATGTTATCAGAACATCAGTCGGATGTTTACGATTTAATATCGGATGCGGCATCGGATATATACGATTTCTGCTCGGATCTGGAAAGCGATGTTTATTCGGGAGACATGGATGATGCACAGGAAGATATCGATGATTTCAATGCAGATGTTGAAAAACTGGAAAACGGTTCAGATGAATCAGCTGAGGAGACGGTAAGCGAAGACGCGGAAAGCAGTGCGGAAACGGAAAGTGCCCAGACCGCCGACACCGGATCGGATACAAATGAGAATGTCAGCATGCAGACAAGCAATGAATACAGCTCGGTAATTCCTGCTGTTTCGGATTATTTTACGGAAACACCTTATGAGAATGTGGAAAGTGACGCAGGACTTGCCGTGATGTGGGATACATGCAATATGGATGAAGTCCATGCATTTGTTACAGCACTTAAGGATAAAGGCTTCACGATGAACCCATCTGAAATCAGCACCGGTACGCTGTATCAATACGCGGCAACCAGCTCGGACGGCGTGTATTATCTGGTTCTCACCTGTGATGCAGGTACGACAGATCCTTACATGTCACTGGATGTGACGAAAAACTGAATATCACAGCAAAGAATAAAAGCTAAGAGAAACGGCAGAAAGGCATCTGCCGTTTTTTTTATGTATGACGGGCATGCCGTCAGTCTGTGGTGAAAGTCCATAAGGGGCGTAGTTGCCGACGAACCCCAAAGCGACTCCCAAGGTTTGCACCGTGAGGTGCA
>ONLK01000044.1 GCA_900318615.1 uncultured Eubacteriales bacterium | reverse complement strand
AAGGCAGATGATGTGTATGGAGGAAGGCTTCCGGTCCATGTCCGGTGTCTGATCGATGAGATGGCCAACATCGGGCAGATCCCGAATCTGGAGAAGCTGATCGCAACGATCCGAAGCCGTGAGATCTCCGCATGTCTGTTTCTCCAGGCAAAGTCACAGCTGAAAGCCATCTACAAGGACAACGCCGATACCATTGTCGGTAACTGCGACAGCCAGATTTTCCTTGGCGGAACGGAAACATCCACGCTGAAGGACCTGAACCAGATTCTCGGTAAGGAGACGATCGACACTTACAATACCGGTGAGAGCCGCGGACGGGAGCAGTCCCACAGCCTGAATTATCAGAAGATGGGGCATGATATGCCATACTTGTTGATGAAGAGTTCAGTTGCCTTGAATTTTACATGAACAGGGACACGATCAGCTGGATTCTGAAAAAGGTAGGATGTCTGTCAGAAATAACAGCATATCTTTTTTGAGCCACTCACTGGATTACCCAGCGGGTGGTTCTTTTATTAACGCTTCTGTCTGCCATTCCGGTTGGGAGGAATTGGGCTGCCCTTTCCCCGCATACTTTTAGTTCGTTTTGCTTTTTTGGATTTTCTGAGGATTCCCAAAAAGGCAGTAAATTCCGCAGAAGTCAGTTTCTCATAAGGAATTTCCATCTGGTCGCAGAAAACCTGAATAAAGGCTTCCTCTCCGCTGGTTCCCGTCTGCACAAGCTTTTCAAACTTTTGCCGGACTTCGGCTACGGTTTCCTGCCGTTCATCAGCGGTGGTAGCGTCGTTTGTGTGTGCTGTTTGGATGTCTTTTACGATCTTGTCAATGTCTTTATGGACGATGTGATTGAAATAATCCTCTCCGTCTATCTGTGCGACTTCAAGGGTTCGCATATAAAGGTCATCGTCTCCCGGCGCATAGCTTTCCATGACGCTCTGCCGGGCAGCTTCCAGTTCCAGATTCATCTGGCTGACACGCATACCGGCGATACGGTCAACGATAACGGTAATGTCCGTCATGAGCCGGGGAAAACCTTCATGGGTGGCAAGCTCGCAGAGCAGACGGTTGTTGATCCTGCCGCTTCTTAATAGCTCAATCATTTCATCGCTCAAATGGAGCGACTGGAGATCAGAATTAGGGATGGTCTTATTTTCCGACAGCCCCATCAGATAGTCGGTGGACACGCCGTAAAACTCTGCCAGCGTTGCAATCGCAAATGGGCTGATGTCCTTGTAGTCATCGCCCTCATATTTCCCCAGCGCCGACTTGGACAGGCCGGTTTGTTCTGCCAGCTGTTCCAGTGTCAGGTGCTTATCCACCACCCGCAGGTCTTTGAGCCGTTCCGGGATTGACAGTTTTGTGTACATCAAAGCACCCCCTCTCGTCAACATTTTTCAATATTTTTTTCATTATAGCACGTTTCCGAGAGCGTGGAAATATGCGGTTTTTGTGCGCTATTCCAACGTCTTGGACATACGGGAGCAGCCCCCTTTTTTCGGTAAACTGGTTCTTGTCAGGAGACACAGAACCTTGAAAATCGAATGACCGGCTGCAAGGGGTATGACCTCCGGGGAAGTGACGCGATAAAAGGGTTCCCGCAAAATCATGGATTTTGTGACGACGGGAGCGCACCAAAGAGGACAATACGCCGGGAGAAAATCCGGGCAGGAGCGGCTTGCAGACAGACCGGCAGATAGAAAAGTAAACCATGCGGGGCATACCGCACCGCAGCAAATGAATGGAGGTAGATCATTATGAAACTGAATATGAAGGAAAAGAAAATTCTTTACGCTTACGCCTGCCCCAGCCATCACAACACAGTGACAAGGCTGAAATGGCTGACAGCGCTGACCGTTGACCCGGAGGCTAAAGGGCAGATGCTTCATCTGACCAGGAAAATTGAGGCAGAGACAGACGAAAGCTGGTACGACAGCTTCTATCACTGCCTACGCATGGAGATGGATGAGTATTACCGGATCAAGCACCGCCTGCGTGTGCTGAAAGCAAACACCGATTATGAGGAGGAACTGTATGAGGAAGCTGTCTAAATATGAAAAAGAAACCATCATCAACTGGAACGAGGGCGAGAACATTGCCAGTATTTACACCTTCAACGCCAGCTTAAAACGCAGGCTGGAAGATTTCAGTAGGAAGTATCCGCTATTGTGTAGGTTGGAGCGCAGCACACCGGAAGGCAGCGCGACCTATGTGCTGGACAAATCCCGCCTTTCTATCCGGCTGGTGCCGCCGTACAGTGAAGAACGGCTGGCGGCTGCAAGGGAGTACGCAAAGGAACATGGCTTTCAAGTCATACAGACAGAAGAAAAAATTGCTTGAAATGAGGGCGATTTACCAAAAAATACCGGGTCTGCACCCAGTATTTTGAACGGTAATCCCCGCAGGCGTATTCCGTATCCACTTCCTGCGATTGGTGCAGATGTATGGATACGGAGCCGGAAAAGCTGGCGGACACCGTATCAGCGGTGGATGCCGGTTTTTCCGGTGCAGGAGTACAGAGGGATGCAATCCCTTTGTGGCTGGGTGCAGGGGCGGCAGCGCACTGCTGGGGTCAAGGGGCAACGCCCATTGGCAGGTTAAGGGCGGCAGCCATTATCGGGTCAAGGACGAAGTGCCTTGGCGGGTTGAGGGCAGCCAGCCCCATCGGGTCAAGGGTGAAACGCCTTGCCCAGGGAGAGTTGATGCCTGCGTCAACTTGTACTGGGTATTACCTGACGCAAAATTCCGCAGGTTTGGCGGCTTCGCCGCCCTCCCCAGCCCGGAACAGCTTTGCAGGAAGGAGGAAAAATGTTTGAAATTAACAAGGCACAATGGGCGCTCCGGGAAGCATGGCACTTACAATCCCCGTCACAATGACCGCCGGTTCGATGTAGAAAACAGCGAACACATTGACGCTGAGCGTGCCAGACAAAATGTGTACTGGGACTGCTACCGGGGATTTACCACCCACGACTTTCGGGATAACCCGGAGCAGCCGGATTTCAGCTTTGAGGAAATTGAGCGGATGTATTACTACGAGCATTATGCCGACCATGTAAATGCCCAGAACGCCCGGAATGAGAAAACCCGGCATATTGAGCGCAACCGTACTGTGGATGACCTCTTGAAAAATAACAAGACCTGTCCGGAAGAAAGCATCTACCAGATCGGCACGATAGAGGAATCCGTCTCACCGGAAACGCTGGCGCTCATCGTCAGTGAATTTTATGAAGAATTTGAGCGCCGTTTCGGTTCTCATATCCACATTTTAGACTGGGCGCTCCATCTGGATGAGGGAACACCGCATATTCACGAGCGCCATGTGTTCGACTGTGAAAATCGGTATGGAGAATTGTGTCCCCAGCAGGAAAAGGCGCTGGAGGAACTGGGTATCCCTCTCCCAAAACCGGAGCAGCCCAAAGGAAAGCACAATAACCGGAAACAGACTTTCGATGCAGTCTGCCGGACAATCCTGTTTGACATTGCCAAACGGCATGGACTTCATCTGGAACAGGAGCCGTCCTATGGTGGGCGTGACTATCTGGAAAAGCAGGATTATATCCTGATGAAGCAGAAAGAACAGATGGCGGCGCAGGAGCAAAAGCTGGAAGAACTGACGCTCAAAATCGAGGATGTGGAGACGCTGTTGGAGGATGTTTCCGATGTGGCCTATGACAAGGCAGTGGAGGTCGTGACAGACAAGGTACGGGAACAGACCCAGCTTGAGGATTTGGAAGTGATCGAGAAATACCGAAAGAGCGTGGTATCCCCCAATGCAAAAAATTCGCCGGAAGTGGTGAAGATTGCAAATACCCTACTGGGAAGGGTACGGGAAAAATTACAGCAGTCCGCAGAAAAGATTCTCAAAAAGGTGCAGGCTGTGCTGCTGAAGCCGGAGGTCAAGCAGGCTGGCAAAGAGCAGATTAAGAAAAAAGCCAGAGAATCCATCAAAGAGAAGCTGGCGAAAGGCAAATTGGACGCTGACCGGAAGAACCGGGAGCGATGGGAACGTGAGGGGCGGATCGCCCCGACAAAAAAACAGGATATGGAGTTGTAAGGCATCTGATTTTCTGAGGAAACCGGGTGCCTTTTGTTTTGTTTGGAGGTGGGGAAATCGAATGTATTTGAAACAGTAAAGCAGTCTGTCACGACAAGACAGGCTGCGGAATTTTATGGGATTCCAGTAGGACGGAACGGGATGGCCTGTTGTCCTTTTCACGATGACAGACATCCCAGCATGAAGGTGGACAGGCGGTTCCATTGCTTTGCCTGTCAGGGGGACGGAGATGTGATTGATTTCACTTCCCGCCTCTTTGGACTGGGCAGTAAGGAAGCTGCCTTGAAGCTGGCAGAGGATTTCTCTGTCAGTCTTGACAGCAAAGGTCATGGTCCGCCACGAAAGACAATCATCAAAAGAAAAATCAGCGAGGAAGTGCGATACCGGCAGGCAGAGCAGAAATGTTTTCGGGTGCTGTGCGATTACCTGTGTCTGCTGGAACGCTGGAAAGAAGAATATGCTCCCAAACAGCCGGAGGATGACTGGCATCCCCTGTTTGTGGAGGCTCTGCACAGGCAGCCATATATCGAATATCTGCTGGATATTCTCCTGTCTGACAGCATAGAAGAACGTGCTTCCGTGGTTGCTGAGTATGGAAAAGAGGTGAAGAAAATTGAGCAGCGAATATCAGAATTTACCGCCAGCCACCCGGCAGGCTGTGATGAGCGCAGCCGAGGCCATAGCGCCGGAACAGAGCGCCCAAGATGTGCGGGAGAGCCTTTCTGTCACCGATAAGGGAAAAACCGCCAATACCATCGACAACTGCCGGATCGTGTTCTGCTGTGATCCGCTCCTGCGGGATGCTATCCGGTTAAATCTCCTGACCGACCGGGTGGACATTGTACGGGATTTGGGCTGGCGCAGGAACACCAGCGCCTTAACAGATACCGATGTGAAATATCTTCTCCTCTATTTTGAGCAGAACTACGAGCTGACCAGTGAGAAAAAGATCACAGCTGCACTTTCCATTGTAGCAAACGAAAATTGCTATCACCCGATTCAGGATGTGCTGAACAGCCTTGTCTGGGACGGGACACCCCGCATCCGTTCCTGCCTGCACCACTTTCTTGGCGCTGATGAAAGCGACTATGTGGAAGAAATGCTGAAACACTTCCTGCTGGGCGCTATCCGCCGGGTATTCCGTCCCGGTTCCAAATATGAGGAAATGCTCTGTCTGGTAGGCGGCCAAGGTGCCGGGAAGTCCACTTTCTTCCGCCTGCTGGCAATCCGGGACGAGTGGTTTTCCGATGACCTGAAAAAGCTGGACGATGACCGGGTGTTCCAGAAGCTGCAAGGCCACTGGATCATCGAGATGTCGGAAATGCTTGCCACCAGCAGCGCAAAGAGCATTGAAGAAATTCGCTCCTTTATCAGCCGACAGAAGGAAACCTACCGAACGCCTTATGAATCCCAGCCCAAAGACCGGCTGCGGCAGTGTGTGTTCGGCGGTTCTTCCAACACATTGGACTTCCTGCCGCTGGATCGGGCCGGGAACCGGCGCTTTCTCCCAATCATGATTTACTCGGAGAATGCGGAGGTTCATATTTTGGAGGACGAGGATGCTTCCAGGGCCTATCTTTTGCAGGTGTGGGCAGAAGCCATGACCATTTACCGCAGCGGACAGTATTCCATGAAATTCAGCAAGAGCATCCAGCGTCAGCTGGTGGAGGTGCAGAAGGACTTCATGCCGGAGGATACGGAGGCCGGGCAGATACAGGGCTTTCTGGAACACTACACTGGGAACATGGTCTGTTCCAAGCAGCTGTTCAAGGAGGCGCTGGGGCATACCTTTGACCAGCCGAAGCGGTGGCAGCTGCACAATATCAACGAGATCATGAACACAGTCGTGACCGGCTGGAAGCCTTTCTCCAATCCCAGGATGTTCGCCGGGTACGGCAGGCAAAAGGGTTGGGAATGTGACAATTTCGACAACGAACTGTCCGACAACGAAGGCGGATTTGTGGAACTGAGCGAGGAAGAATGCCGCCAGCTGGAACTTCCGAAGGAGTGGATTGCCTGAGAATGATGGTCTGTTGCCAGTTGGTTGCCGGGTTCGTTGCTGGCAAATCTATGGTTTTGATATAGAAAAAGCCCATAAATAAAGGATTTTTCACAAGTATTTTCTGTCCGGCAACGAAAGCAACGAGATTTTACAAGAAAACTTATCAAGCAAAGATTGACAGTCAGATATTCATTTACAGGTTTTTATAGGCTGGTTGCCGGACTTCGTTGCCGGCACACGGTTATCTGGACTGTCACACTATGGAGGTAGCCTATGGAGAAAAACAAGAAGCAGAATAAAAAAGTCCGGTTCGTGGTGGTTCGGGAGTTTTCCGGGGACAAAACCATGCGGGAAGCCTTTGAGCAGCTGATCGAGCGCCAGACCTGCGAACACTTCGAGGAATGGTTAGAACATCGGGAAATGGCACAAAAAGCGGCGTAAAGCGGTTGAATCAGGAACGGGGACATGGTATTATAATAGTATCGTGTCCCTGTTCATAGAAGGAGAACACTATGAGCAGGAAAAAACAAGTCAATCAAAAAATCACAGCGCTTTACTGCCGTATCTCTCTGGACGATGGCAGCGATAATGAGAGCATGAGCATTAGCAACCAGAAACTTATGCTCCGGGACTTTGCCGAAAAAAACGGGATGTTCCAGTATGAGTACTATGTGGATGACGGTTATACAGGCCGCAACTTCAACCGCCCTTCCTTTCAGCGTATGATTGCTGATATTGAGGCGGGAAAGATTGGCTGTGTCATCACAAAAGACCTGTCCAGACTGGGCAGAAATTATATCGAGGCCGGCAGCTATATCGAAATCTTTTTCCCCAAACACAATGTACGATATATCGCCATTACAGACGGAGTTGACAGCCTGACCCGCCAGGAAATGGACATCACGCCCTTTAAGAATATCCTGAATGATATGTACAGCCGGGATATTTCCAAAAAGGTGCTGGCGGGGCGTATGACCCGTTCCCGGCAGGGAAAGTTTTGTGGTGGGCAGCCGCCTCTCGGATTGATGCGTGACCCGGATGACCGGGGGCATTTGATCCTTGACCCGGAGACGGCGCCGGTGATCCGAAAAATCTATGACATGGCGCTGGACGGCTGGGGCTGTATGCGGATCGCAAAGCAGCTCATGGATGACAAGGTTCCTATCACGAGGGTAAAGAGCAATACGGAATGTGACGTCAACTATTATGCGTGGGGCGGTGCAAGGATCAGTCATATCCTGCGAAACCCATTCTATAAGGGCGCACATCTGGTCTGCCGGACACATCAGAAAGGGATTCGTTCCAACACCTATGACATTATCCCCCGTGAGGACTGGGAAATCATTGAGGATTGCCATGAAGCAATCGTTTCCCCGGAAGAATGGGAGCAGGTGCAGTCAATCATTGACCGCAGACCTACCATTATGAAAGGCAACTCCTGTCCCTTCTATAACCTGTTCCACGGTATCATTTACTGTGCTACCTGCGGAAAGTCCATGCAGGTGCGGTATGAAAAGGTGGGCAGAACCGGAAAAAACCGTTTTACCGGCGAGATGCGGGAGCCGATTGACAAGGCGTATTATATCTGCCAGACCTACAACCGGCTGGGCAAGAACGCCTGCACCAGCCATAAGATCGAGGCAAGGGATTTGTATGACCTTGTTCTGAAGGACATTCAGGAACTGGCGGCACAGGCTCTCAAAGATGCCGACGCATTTTATCAGCGACTGAGCAGCCGGATGGAGCGCCGGTATCTGATAGACGCTTCCCAGACGCAGAAAGAACGCCAGCGGCTGGAAGCCAGAAATCAGGAGATTGACGGGATGTTCCTGAGCCTTTACACCGATAAGGCTAAAGGGATACTGACCGAGCAGCGTTTTATGAAGCTGACGGCGGCGCTGGAACAGGAGCAGGAAGCCAACCAGAAGCGCCTGCAAGACCTGATGTTGATGATGCGACACTCTGACGAACAGGAAAGCGAAGTCCGCACCTTTATCCGGGAAATCCGGCGCTACGCCGCCATTGAAGAACTGGACGAGGCGGTGCTGAACCGGCTCATCAGCAAGATTCTGGTGGGTGAAGTCAAGAAGATTGACGGACAGAAAGTGCAGGAAGTCAGGATCATTTATAACTTTGTCGGAGAAATCCCGGAGATTACAGAATAATCAGTGATCCCCATCTCTCAATCAATGAGGGATGGGGATTTTTTCTTTGCCGTCGTCCGGCAGATGTTACATTAAATTTTCCAAAGTGGATTGCAATTATAATTCATTGATTGTTTCAGTAATTGCCATGTTTCGAATCCGCTTCGCTGGGGCATGAACCGCAAGAGCTGCGGCAGCAAATACGAATAGAATGATAAGGCAGAGCGTCATTCCTGGCAGATGCCATGTCATGCCAAAATAGCGTGTAATGAGTCGAGCGTACAGCATACGGCTCAGCAGCAGACCGGCAATACAGCCGACAATCAGCCCGGAAACAGCATAGGTAAAGGCTTCCGCAGCAACCATCCGAGTAAGCTGACTGCCATCCATTCCAATTGCACGCATGACGCCATACTGCTTTGTACGGGCAGAAACGCTCATCGAAATGCTGTTGACAATATTAAAAAGAGAAATCAGTCCAATAATCGCCAGAAAACCATATACGACAATTCTGGAAGCCAGATAGGTAGCAGCTTCCTGCGAATTACGCTCTCGCACATCCGATACAATGATCTCGTCTGTTGCAAGGTGGGCAATTTGCATTACAGTCTGCTCTGTTGCTGAATCGTTCAGCAAAACGCCGATCATATTATAGTTCTGCGCTCCGACCAGACGGTCAAATAGCGCCTGTGGGCAGATGACTGTAACATCATCCGGGAACATTCCCTCCGAAAAAGCCCCCACAATGGTAAGGTCTCTTCCGCTTATATAAACGGTATCTCCAACCTTCAACGGGTTGTTTTTATTATAGATCGTCATGACTTCATTGCTGCTGGCTGCCTGATCGACCATCCTGCCTGCTACAACGAGATCTCTGCTTTTTTCCATCATAAAATCATCGTAGGAACCCAGCACCACATGCTCTACCTCTTTCTGCGGACTGCTGGCAGGAGTGTTGGTAAGACCGGTTGCGCCCCAGACATACCCAACACCCGGAATCGCACGCAGCTGTTCTGCCATACTGCGGGACAATACCTGTTCGTTTCCGTACCCGTTCAAGAGAATATCCGGCTGCCACGGAGCTTGACCGGGCAAAAGCAAGCCGGCAAATTTAAGCAGTACAGAAAAGCAGAGCACCAAAACAATACTGAGTGCAAAAGAAGATGTCATTAAAAACAGGTTCTTTTTACCGGCAATGGCGTGATGGGCTCCCAACGACAACTCGATTTTTCCAAAGCTATAGTTTGAAGCATGACGCGAAGCGGAAAGATTCTCTCCCGTGCCGGAGACCGCCGCCACAGGTGAGACCCGTGCCGCCCGTCGCGCCGGTGACTCTGCCGCCAGCAGGACGGTCACGATACCGACCACGATGCCACTGACTAAACCTACAGGACTGATTTGAAAAACCGGTGTTGTGGAAAACTCGCCACCGATGCCATAATGCAGCGCCGCGCAAATGCTCCAGCTGGCAAGTGTGCCAAGCAGAACGCCTACGGGCACAGCCGTTTTGCACCAGTTAAGCGCTTCTAAACGGACAAATCGGATAATTTGAGATTTGCTCATGCCGATACAGCGCATCATTCCGAAGAACTGGATTCGTTGTGCCAGATTGCTGTTCATGCTGCCGGAGATCATCAGTACACCTGCCAGAAGAACCAGCACAAACAGAACTGCGGCAAGACTGTAAACATTTTTTGCGGCGCTGCTATCGCTATGTCCGGCGATAGCCATCACACCGGTGTTTTCTGAGACAGCATTTTCCGGCAGGTTATGCTGTGCCGTCAGTTCCGGGATTGCTTTAGCTGCCTTAGACGCGCTGGTAAACTGGACATAATATGACGTTTGAAGATTATGGACGTTGTTCTGCTCCATCAGCGCTGCAAATGCTGTGCGCGGCAGGTAGGCATCCATCAAAGAATATTGCCCGGAATAGTAGCTTTCCTCCACACCGCCCAAACCGGACACTGTAAAATCCCAGTCTCCGGACGGCGTACGTAGTGTAACAGTGTCCCCGACTGCAACTTGAAGGACGCGCGCTGCATTGCTGCTGAGCATGATTTCGCCCATTCCCTGCGGAAAGCGTCCTTCGGCGGCACCAGTTGAATTCATTGTCAGATAGGATTCATCAATACCATAAAGTACAACCCTTTTTCCGTCCATGCGGTAGGGCAGTTCTCCGTCCGGGTTAAATATCGTAACTGCACCAATCGAAACCACATCATCCCGCTCCGCAATTTTCAGGGCTGTTTCTTGAGAAATGCCGTCCAACTCTATGTGCCAACTTCCGTTTTTGCCGGTCATTCGGTCGCTTTGGGTTCGAATCATCATATCCGCCACGCTAAAAATTGCTGTCACCAGAAATATCGAAATAATGACACACAGAATGGTCATCCGATTCTGCCGTTTCCGCACCTTTGCAGAGATCGGCACAAGGCTTAAATAGCTTTTCATTCCCGGCACCTCCCAAAATCGGTGAGGTTACCGTCCGATACCTGCAATACCCGGTCAGCCGTTTGCGCGATACTACGGTTGTGGGTAATCATAATAATCGTCTGCTCATACTTTTTGGATGCTTCTTTCAGCAGGGCAATGACCTCGCTGCTGTTCTGGGTGTCCAGATTGCCGGTCGGCTCGTCAGCCAGGATCAGGGCTGGCCGGGTAATGAGCGCACGGCCAATCGCCACACGCTGCTGCTGTCCGCCGGAGAGCTGGCTGGGCAGATGGTTCCGGCGCTCTTTCAGGTTCAGTACCGCAAGAAGTTCTTCCAGATATTTCTTATCCGGCTTCTGGTAGTCCAGCAGCACCGGGAAGATGATGTTCTGCTCCACCGTTAACTCCGGCACAAGGTTAAACGCCTGAAAGATAAAGCCAATGTTCCTGCGGCGGAATACCGTCAGCTTGCGCTCGTCCATGGCAAAAATGTCTTTACCGTCGATCAGCACCTTGCCGGTCGTGGGCGTGTCCAGCGCGCCGATCATGTTCAGCAGCGTACTTTTGCCGGAACCGGATTCCCCCACGACGGCCACATATTCCCCCTTGGGAACGGAAAAACTGACATCCTTCAAAGCCTTGACTGCGGTTTCTCCGCTGCCATAGGTCTTACAAATGTTTTTGACCTCTAATAAATTCATCGTGCATATACCTCTTTCTTCATGTTTTGCGAAATAGGCGGGCTGCTTTTGTTTTTCCTGCCTATGAGGAAAGGATAGCACCGAAATATTACTGTCACCCTACAACCAGCCTACAATTTTGTAGGAATTAAAAAATTCATGGCGAAGGTCGTGCCTTTTCCAAGTTCACTGTCCACCTCAATCGTGCCGCTATGGGCTTCCACGATGGTCTTTGCCAGCGGCAGACCCAGCCCAATGCCCTGCTTGTCCTTGGAAAAACGGCTGCGGTAAAATCGCTTAAAGATATGGTGCAAGTCCTCCGGGTGGATACCGCAGCCGTTGTCCTTTACGGCGATCTGAACGGCGTTGGGCAGAGCTTTCCATGTAATATGAACCGTGTCGCCGCTCTCCGTATGGTCGAGGGCGTTTTTCACGATGTTGTCGATGGCCTCGGTCAGCCAGTCGCGGTCGCAGAAAAGAAGGACCTCCTCCGGGCCGGACAGGACAAGTTCTTTATGCTCCTGTTTGGCCCGGTATGCGAAATGCAGCTCAACATCCCGCAGCATATCCGCCACATTCTCGGCCCCCTTTTCCAGCGTGACGGAACCGGCGTCCAGCCTTGTGATCTTCAGCAGGCTCTGCACCAGCGTTTCCATGCGGTCAAGCTCCTGCTCAGACAGGTCAGCAAATTCTTTCACGGAGGACGCTTCTATATCTTCCTCATGAAGCAGGCCATTATAAATATTCAGTGCCGCCAGCGGTGTTTTCAGCTGGTGGGAAATATCGGAGATCGTATTTTTCAAAAATTCCTTTTCCCGAAGCTCGTTATCTGCGTGGGCGTTCAAAACCGCCGCCAGGGAATTGACGGAATGGAACAGCCGATATAGCTCCCCCTCACTGTCGCATTCAATACGTGCGTTGCTATCCCCGTCAAGATACACATTGATCTGGGATACCGCCTGTTCCATGATCTTATTCTGCTTTTTGAAATAGGAGCAGCAAACCACCCATATAGCCGCCGCTGCCAACAAAAAAATAAACAGCAGGCACAAAGAAAGCCTTTGATAGCGCAGCCATAAAAAGCCCTGTGCCAGCAGGAGGGATGCTGCCCAGATAACCGATACCGCAAGAAACAGATTTCTGATATCCTTATTTGCAAGTATTTTCATAGGCTGCCTCACCCTACTACATTCCATTTATAGCCCATGCGACGGACGGTCAGGAGCATCTGCGGGTCACTGGGGTTATCCTCAATCTTCATGCGAAGCCGCCGCATATACACGGTGAGGGTGCTGCTGTCGATATAATTTCCGTCGCAGTCCCACAGTTTATCTAATATCTGCTCCTTGGTAAGCACCGTATTGGGGTTTCGCATAAACAGGCACAGCAGCTTGTATTCAGCAGCGGTCAAATCCAACAGCTCCCCATTTTTGAAAGCCTGACCCTGCAGCAAAAGAACCTTGATTCCGTTCGATTGCAGTTCTGTGTCCGTTGCGCTGAAATCCTTTGCACGGCGAAGCAGGGCATTGACCCGTGAAACCAGGACTCCAAGCTTGAAGGGCTTGGTGATATAGTCGTCGCCGCCCATATCCAGCCCCATAATGATACTCGTTTCTTCGTCCGAAGCGGTCAGAAAGATGATCGGCACCTTGGAAACCTGCCGCACCCGTTTGCAAAATTCAAAGCCGGTGCCGTCCGGCAGGGATACATCCAGTACCAACAAATCATACCTGCCATCCGCCCACAGCGCATCCGCTTCTTTCAACGTTCTGGCAATATTCAATTCAAATCCCTGCTTCTTGAACGCAAAGGAAAGCCCGTTGATCAGGCTCAAATCATCTTCCAAAAGTAATATCTTACTCATGCTTCTGTTCCTTTCCCTGTTTCGTCCGGCCATCAATCGGCTTTTCCGCAGTTTTGGGAATCAGCCAAACACCGGCCATCTTTACAGCGCCGGGGATACGACCACCAGCGCAATAATAATTTACCCTACGAGGTGTCACGCTCCAGTTTTCAGCGGCCTCTTTCAATGTCATATAATCCATTTCGCACCTCCATCGAGTATATTATAGTTCTGTATTTCGAACAATGCAAGGCAGAAAACATGAATAAGAAAAGGACAAGCACTATGAAAGACTACTTTCTTTGATAGTGCTTGTCCTTTTTTGAATTTACCACTTGACATTGTGGCAAAGATCTCCTGTCCATGGATGAACTGGCGGTGCTCGATGGCAGGAAATGCATCCTGCAGCTGCGCGGCGTCCGGCCGTTCCTCTCGGATAAATACGATCTGACGAAGCATCCCAACTATCAGCTGACCGGAGATGCCAATAAGAAAAACATGTTTGATATCGAGAAGTTCTTGAATCATCAGATGAAGCTGAGAGCAGATGATCTGTATGAGGTGATTCGAGTTTAGACAGGAGGAAAAACAAAATGCATGACGAGAACCAGATGATGCCTGGAGATATCCCGGATTGGGTGCAGAAGGCAGAAGAGATACAGAACGGTGATTTCTCAAAGGGAGAAGCAGCGCCGGAGCTGACGATCAAATTCGGCCGAGGCCTTGTTGGAAAACCATTTACATCCAGAAGCGGAAAGGAGCTGGTAGAAGTAAAGATTCCGAACACAGACAAGGAAGATCATTCACCCTGGGCGTCGTTCGTAATCGCGCCGGGGATGATCCATGACAATCAGTATGGAAAGGGTGTCTGGATCAGGCTGCCAATGAACGGAACAACCCGTATCAATACGCCCTGCATCGAAGGAAAGAAGGAAGACGGGCGGAATATCTGGAAAAACGAATATAAGGAGATCCCGAATACGGAACTGAAGAACATGCTGGAGGCATATAAGAAAAGGGACCATACAGAGTCCAGAGAGGAGCCTTAAAGAGCTGATCTATGCCGGACTGGCAGTCCCGGGAATACGTTGAAGAGGAAATGACATGATAAAGGGCCGTAACCAAAGGAGGTACATATGTGCAGATGCAGATCACCCACAGAATAAACCGGAGCTGGACCGGTAAGCAACCAGCAGACAATCGAATATTCACTACATGGAAGGATCGGAAGCAGTAAATTCCGGTCTTTTTTTCATCTTAAAAGTCAAGAAAATAAAGGAGGAAAAATTATTGTTATTAATTCTACTATTGATTGGACTAAAAGAGTTTCTAATATTAATCATAGTAATAATTTTTCTTTTCTGTCTTAAGCTCCTCCTCTTCCAGGAAATAGCGCTCAAAGGTGGCCATCTTCCTGCGGCCGTATAACGGTGAATACGGAGCTGTCCATATATACCACATGATATCACGGCCCTTTTCCCTCTCTGCCTCATCACCAGAGAAAAAAGCCTTTCTGACATATGCATCGAGTATATCAAAAAGTGCCTTTCCGCTATACTCCCTGCCATATATATTTACCTTTGCAAAGCTGCCATCCTTCCTCATCGGAATGCAGCCGTGAAAAAGAAGATTACCGTTATATATTTTGTACATACTGCCCTTTTTAAGGAGGAGCTTTACATGTGTCTGCAGCTTCTCGCAATGTATAAATGAGCTTCGAAGTCTCTGTATTATCTCTTCTTCATCATCTGTCAGCCTGTATGGATCAGATGGGTCAATTGTCGGGAAATGCGTATCTAACATCTGATAGGTTTTTCCATCAATCTCAATAGTTCCATTATCATAATCAATATGTTCTAAAAGCAGCCTGTTCTGCATTCCATACTCCGGCCACTTCTTTATGAGCTGTCCCTCAAGCTTGAAACGGATAATGGCAATTGCCTTGTGCATTTTTTTAATCAGGTCACTCTCCATGTTATCGGCTCCGCTTGGAGCCACCTTGAACACGAATCTGCTGCACGGATCATCCTTGTAGGCTTTTATGGCAAAGGTTGCCAGTGGAAGCATGTTAATGCCATAACCCTCCTCCACTACATCCAGATTGCCATACCTGATACAGTTTCTCACAACCGTGGCTATGCATGCCAGATTGCCTGCTGCCGCGCCCATCCAGATTATATCATGATTGCCCCACTGTATATCAAGCGAATGATACTTGCAAAGCCTGTCCATGATAAGATGCGGTCCCGCACCTCTGTCATAAATATCACCAAGCACATGCAGATGATCTACCGCAAG
>ONLK01000098.1 GCA_900318615.1 uncultured Eubacteriales bacterium | reverse complement strand
CGACGAGACCTATACCATCGACCTTTCCACGATCCGGCCTACCGTGGCGTTCCCTCACCTGCCGGAAAACACGAAAACCATTGACGAGGCAAAGGGTGTGGCCGTCGACCAGGTGGTCATCGGTTCCTGTACCAACGGGCGCATCAGCGACATGGCCGCCGCCGCAGAAATTCTCCGGGGACGTCACATCAAGCGGGGTCTCCGGGCCATCGTCATTCCTGCCACCCAGGCCATTTACAAGGAATGCATTCACCGGGGCTACATCGATACCTTCATCGATGCCGGCTGCGTCGTCTCCACTCCGACCTGCGGTCCGTGCCTGGGCGGCTACATGGGCATCCTGGCCGAAGGCGAACGCTGCATCTCCACCACGAACCGCAACTTCGTGGGCCGCATGGGAGCGAAATCCTCTGAAGTCTACCTGGCCAGCCCGTGGGTGGCGGCGGCTTCTGCCCTCACCGGAGAAATCACTGATCCGGCGGAGGTGCTGTAGCAGCGACAAAAAACAGGCCGGACCTCCGTTCGGCCAGCTATATATAAAGGAAAGAAAGGAATTACATATGCAGCAGGCGAAAGGAACTGTCCTGAAATACGGGGACAATGTGGATACGGATGTCATCATTCCTGCCCGGTATCTGAATTCTTCCGATCCGGCGGAACTGGCATCTCACTGCATGGCGGATATCGACCAGTCTTTTCCTCAGAAAGTGAAACCGGGAGACATCATGGTAGGCGGAGAGAACTTCGGCTGCGGATCTTCCCGGGAACATGCGCCGATCGCCATCAAGGCATCCGGCATCAGTGTTGTCATCGCCTCCACCTTCGCACGGATTTTCTATCGGAACGCCATCAATATCGGTCTTCCGATCATGGAGTCCCCGGAAGCCAGCCGGGGGATCCACGACGGGGATGAAGTCAGTGTGGATTTCGACAGCGGCGAGATCACCGATCTGACCACCGGCGAAACCTTCCGTGCCCATCCCTTCCCTCCGTTTATTCAGGAGATGATCGCAGAGGGCGGACTGCTCCGCAGTATTCAGAACCAGAAAGAAGGAAATCAGTAAATGAATTATACCATTGCAGTGATCCCGGGGGACGGCATCGGCCCGGAGGTCATGGAAGAGACAAAAAAAGTGCTGGAAGCGGTCGGCCGGAAATTCGGCCATCAGTTCGCCTTCCAAACCGTACTGGCCGGCGGTGCCGCCATTGACGCCTTCGGCGAGTGCCTGCCGCAGAATACGATTGATGTGGCAAAATCCGCTGACGCTGTTCTGCTGGGCGCCGTGGGCGGTCCGAAGTGGGATGCCCTTCCGGGGGAACAGCGGCCGGAGAAGGCTCTGCTCCGCCTGCGGAAAGAGCTGGGACTCTACGCAAATATCCGTCCTGCGAAAGTTTTCTCTGACCTGGCAGACGCCTCCCCTCTCCGTCCGGAAATCATCGGAAAGGGACTGGACATCGTCATCGTCCGGGAACTCACCGGGGGTATCTACTTCGGAAAACGGGGACACGTGGAAACAGAATTCGGTGAAGCCGCTTACGATGTGGAGCAGTACAGCGTGGGAGAGATCCGGCGGATTGCCAGAACCGCCTTCGAAATGGCACGGAAACGCCGGGGGATCGTCAGCAGCGTAGACAAGGCGAACGTTCTGGAAAGCTCCCGCCTCTGGCGGAAGACCGTGAATGAAGTGGCGGAGGACTATCCGGATGTGGCGCTGAACCATTTCTATGTGGACAATGCCAGCATGCAGCTGATCCGGGATCCCCGCCAGTTTGACGTCATCCTGACCAGCAATCTGTTCGGAGACATCCTTTCTGACGAGGCCAGCCAGATCACCGGTTCCATCGGCATGCTGCCCTCTGCCAGTCTGACCGACGGCAACTTCGGCATGTATGAACCGGTGCACGGTTCCGCACCGGACATTGCAGGCACCGGGAAGGCCAATCCGCTGGCTACCATCCTGTCTGCCGCAATGATGCTTCGGTACACCCTGAATCTGCCGGAGGAGGCGGATGCCATAGAAAATGCGGTGGACCGTTTCCTGGCTGCCGGCTTCCGCACGGCGGATCTGTCCGGCGGAGCGCCGGATGCGCTTTCTACGAAGGAAACCGGGGACCGGGTTGCCGCAATGATTTAGCAATCTCCTATTATTTGTTTCATGTTTCAATACAAAGCGGGCCGCCTGCGGGCGGCTCGTTTTGTATTTTGTATTTATTCGTATACATCTTCAAATTATTTTTATTTTTTTCGTTTTCTGCAACAATTTATGTTGACAGAACTAATTCGATGTCGTATATTATTGTTACAAAATATAAATCGAGCGGTGATTTTCCCATCACTGCAGGAAAGAGAGAGAAAGGAAGAGAACCATGGAAGAAATGTATGAAGGCTACGATTATCGCGAGAAGGAAGAGTGGGAAAGACTCGCTTACATTGGTTAGCGATATGGATATTCCCATTGTAGTCTGCTCGAAGGAGAGGACCCGGAAACACATCTGTCAGAGGAACGGTGTGTCGAACGGGTTCTTTTTATTTTTTGTCCTGCCAGCTGCTCCTCTAAAAGCCGGAATATATTGAAATTACCCATTGTTTGCGTTAGAGTAGAACTGTGTGGTGTAAAGAAACAGAAAAATCATTGAAGGAGGCAACCATGGAAACTTACGGATTGGATCAGCTCGGCCTGAAACCGGCTGCAGTATATCGCAACCTCTCCCCTGCCATTCTGACCGAGAAGGCGCTGGAGCGGGAGGAAGGTATTCTGACAGACACCGGTGCCCTGGCAGTGAAGACAGGCGCATACACCGGCCGATCTCCGAAGGATAAGTTCATCGTGGATTCTGAAGGGGTTCACGATCTGATCGACTGGGGCAAAGTCAACGTGCCGACCACCCGGGAAACGTTCCGTGCGATCAAGGCAGAAATGATTCAGTACCTGGAAGGAAAGGACATCTTCCTGTTCGACGGATTTGCGGGTGCGGATCCGAAGTATACACGGAAATTCCGTGTGATCTGTGAGCTGGCATCCCAGGCGCTGTTCATCAACAATCTGCTCATCCCTTAAATCATTATTATGAATGATATCATATGCTTCATTGGGATGCATCTTACCTGTAATCACGCCTCTAGGCGGCACAGTCCTGGTAAAACGTGGGTAAACAAGATGCTGTATTCCCTGCTCCTTAGCTTTTTCTTTAGCCGTATAGCTATACCTTATAGGACCAATTAGCATGTAATTGATTTTTTCTAGTCCATCTGCTCTTTTCGGAGTTGCTGTCACACCGTATACATACTTTGCTTTCAATTCTTTCAAAACATTTGCTATTGTTTCAGAAGCAGAATGATGGCATTCATCAATCAGCACGAGTCCATATTCATTCAATAGCTTATGAAACTCTCCCTTTTTGCATAGTGAACCTGCCATTGCAATATCTATGATTCCAGTCATTGAATCGTGAACTCCTTGCAATGTTCCAATCAGACTTTTTCTTTTCCGTACTCTTCCTGTCTTAGTTTCATATGATGGAAGTTCCTCATCAATATTTAAAAATTTCTCCAATGCATCTTTCCACTGCTCTATTAAAGCCGATGATTCCAATATAATCAATGTATTGACTTTCTTTTGTGCAATTATTGCACTACTGACAACAGTTTTTCCAAATGCAGTTGCAGCATGAAGTATTCCGTTATCGTATTTCGTCAGTTCTTTTAGCGCCTTATCCTGTTCCTGGCGCAATTCTCCTTTGAAATCCACATTAATATGTTTTCCACTCTGACGCTCGTCGTTAATTTCATAATCAGCATCTATATACTTCTTAATTAAAAATCCAATATTAGTATCATGTCTTAATTCTTTTCTATCATATAAAAGAGGAATTGTAAAAGGATTATTATCTTTATCTAATTCTATAACTTCTTTTTTAGTATTCTTAGCAATTCTTTCAATTGAATTTATATCACTTCCATATACAAAACCATCTTGAGTAACAATATAACTTGCTCTATCAACATTACCTATTTCTTCAAAATCATTATAATATATAATTGCATTATTCATTATTAATCTCCCACTTTAAAATATCTTCTTTTTTTACTCCATTTAAATAATCTTTAACAGCCATTTCTTTTTTACCATATGGCTTAATTCTTTTAATACCTACTAACCCATCTTTTGCACTTATTAATATCGAATCTTTTGTT
>ONLK01000102.1 GCA_900318615.1 uncultured Eubacteriales bacterium | reverse complement strand
CTGATGATGAGTCATCAGATTCCGTCGGCAAGTCTGGCACAGCTTGGCATTCCTGTCGTTGGCATTGAGCGGGAGGATCAGTTCATCAGCAGCGTTAACTGCGACAATTATGCAGGTGCTCTGGAAGCTGTACGGCTGCTGGAATCGCATCACTGTGATGTTTATCTTCATATCAATACGCCTACCAACGTTCTGACACCGGCGTATCAGCGTATTGTCGGATTTCAGGATTACTGTGACAAGCATCATCTTCCAAACGAAGTAATTGTGCGCAGCATGGGAAATGAATACGGCAAAATTCTCCCGGTCATGACCAGCCTTTTCGATAACATCGAAGCCTGGTACAAGGGAAAAAAGGTCGGCATCTTTTTTGCCGATGACACGCGTGCCAACTGTTTTCTCAACCTGCTGGTTCGGAAATACAAAACACTGCCGCCCAATTACAAGCTGGTCGGCTTTGATGATTCCCCGATCGCGACGGAGGCCGTGTATTCCCTTTCCACGGTCGGCCAGAAAACCGAGATTATTGCGCGGGAGGCTGTGCGGATGCTGATCGGTGAAATCAGGGCCCGCAAAGAAGCAAAAAACGGACAGGAACTGTCGAAGCCGCAGCACAAGGTTATTATGCCGGAGCTGATCAAACGCGAATCGACCGAACTGGAAAATAAATACTGACACGATCGGCCGAATTGGAAAATAAATACCGACACGGCCGGCCGAACCGGAAAATCAATACGGACACGCAGGAGTAAAAAAGTGCCGGCAGCTCTCTTCCGCTTTCATACCAACGCAGCGCGGTGAGAGACTTCCGGCACTTTTTATTTTTCTGTCAGTTTATGATTACCGTGTCAAAAGTCCGCCGCCACGCATGCCTGCATGCGAGTGGTGTCCGGACTTATTGGCACGCCCTGCATGAGGCATGAAGTGGCGCGTCAGCGTCACGAGAATGCCGAATGTAGCAGCTATTGTCTATTATTCTATTTTCCGCCGATTTTTACTTACAAAGTTCTATAACGTTTTCTGCAGCAGGCGGCTTCTGTGAACAATGAATATCACCAGCAGCAGATACACATGCGCTATAAAAAGGTTAAATACGACTCCGTTCAGTTTCAGAAGATACCCGGTCCCGAACCCCACCCAGGCAAGCATCGCCGTACAGATCAAAGCCAATGCCAGCAGCGGCAGATTGCTGAATGTCTCCTTCATTGCATTTCCGAAGCTTTCGATGGTGGCATCAAAGTAGACAAATCTTCCGATAACCAGTGTCAGAAAGTAAATGATGATGGAATCATAATTGGAATCTTCGTAGATAAATTTTATATAGGCAAAAACAATCAGCATGTACAGCATGCCCATCAGCCGCATGGAAGAGCGTTCTCCGCGATGCACATTTTTCAGCGGAATAATCAGGTTATCCATGAAGGATGTAAACACGATGGAAACAACGATAAATAACAGCAGAATAATCCCGTTATACTTGTCCCACAGCTCCCGATACTGTTCTCCGATGCCAAAATAGTCGATCATGAAATAGACGGCGACAAATACGAGAATGGATGTATTTGAGAAGATCAGCTCATAAAACTTTTCAGACTGACTAACCGTCTCATCCCGCACAAATGCTCTGCGCGTATCCGGTGTATACCGGACAGACTTTTTCCGTGCAAAAGCCAGGATAAACAGCAGAGAGGCTGCAATAACGGCTGTCGCTGAAACAAGCATCATCAGCACACCCCTCCACTGCAGATAATGCTGCACATATTGCTGAAACGTCATACTCAACGAACCGCCTCCCGGGATCAGCCTTTCAGGCCGCGGGACTGACGGTCCATATCCTCAATGACAATATCGTAAATTTCGCCCAGGGAACGGCAGTATTTCAGAACTTCCCACGGCTCATTTGTATGAAAATGAATCTTGATGAGTTCATCGTCGCCGACGGCCAGCAGACAGTCGCCCTTAAAATGCTCGCGAAAATAGTCGTTGATCTCATCCTCATCCAGATCATGTCCGTCAATTAAAAGCTGTGTATCATACCTGTATTCAAGACTCTCTCTGTCATCCAATGCCATTTTAATTCCCTCCTGCTTTTTTATTCTCTGCGAACATCCTACCACGGAAGGAGAAGGTGTGCAAGCAGATCAAATCCATGACCAAAGATAAGCACGCGGCTAAAAACCGGAAATTAGCCCGGTTCTTTCGCTGCGGCCTGTTTCGGGTTATGAAAGCACGCGGCTTAGTCTGGGCAGTAGCCCGGTTCTTCGCCGCGGCTTGTTTTGGGTTATGAAAGCACGCGGCTTACGTCTGGGCAGTAGCCCGGTTCTTTCGCCGCGGCCTGTTTCGGGTCATGAAAGCGCGCGGCTTAGTCTGGGCAGTAGCCCGGTTCTTCGCCGCGGCTTGTTTTGGGTTATGAAAGCACGCGGCTAAAAACTGGAAATTAGCCCGGATCTTTCGCCGCGGCTTGTTTTGGGTTATGAAAGCACGCGGCTAAAAACTGGAAATTAGCCCGGATCTTTCGCCGCGCCTTGTTTTGGGTTATGAAAGCACGCGGCCGAAGTCTGGACATTAGCCCAATTTTCTCGCCGCGGCCTGTTTCGGGGCATACAAGCGCGCGGCTTACGTCTGGGCAGTAGCCCGGTTCTTTCGCCGCGTCTTATTAGGGTTCATGAATTACGGATTGGCCGTCCTCTGCGTCCGTATGGTTTTCATGGAATAGTCTTCCAGCCCCTGGATTTCAAAACCCTGTTCCAGACAATACCGGAAATATTCCGGGAGTTTTTCCGGGATCCGCTCTCCGGGTGTTACCAACGGTATTCCCGGCGGATACAAATAGGCAAATTCGCATGAAACCCGGCCGGCACAGGAGGAAAGCGGTGTATGTTCCGTTTTCTCCCGCGGCAGATCCCAGGCTTCTGAAATTTCCATAACACACTCCGGAAGCCGGTTTTCAGGCAGACCGGATGTCGGAGCCGCCGTGGAAGCCCTCCGCGCATTCTGCATTTTTGTCCCAATCCCAGCGCTGCCTTTGCCTTCTGCCGCCAGATTCTCCTGAAGCCCTGCCTCCCCTGATGTAAATGTAGCAGGATCATCACCTGTGATATCCGCGGTACGAAATTGCTTGTGTATAAAAAGTTCCTCATCGATGTCAGCCATCGCTTCTTCCAGGCGGACAAGCCCTTCCTCATCGTCCCCGATTCCACTGAGGCAGAGGACGTACTCTGGTGTCACCATCTCCGGCTCTATGTGAAAACGATTCCGCAGGGAAGCTGCCATCTGCGGTCCGGACATTTCTCCGCCGGGACATGCGATAATAATTTTAGAAGGGTCATCTGTTTTTATTCGTTTCAGCACCCTCAGATTTCCCGTCAGACTGTCAAAGCGGGACAGCATTCCGGCGTATGCTTCGAAAAGTTCCGGTCCCTTCTGCTGAAGCAGCCGGACGCACTGGTCCATGGAAGCCATCAGCACATAGCTTGGGGAACTTGTCTC
>ONLK01000105.1:5031-6566 GCA_900318615.1 uncultured Eubacteriales bacterium | reverse complement strand
ATTTACGTTTCTTATTTGCGCTACTTATTTCGTGTTTCTTCTTTGCGGTTTTTATTTTGCATCTCTTCTTTGTGTTTCTTATTTCGTGTTTCTTCTTTGCGGTTTTTATTTTGCATCTCTTCTTTGTGTTTCTTATTTCGCGTTTCTTCTTTGCATTCCCTTCGGCATTCGCCGGATAACTGTCAAATTTTTATTTCTTATAGCATTACTGCCGCTGAAGGTCGATTATCCAATTTGAGGTTTTTCAATGACTGCAATTGTTTTACATTTTGCTTTTTTCTTTTGGCGCACAACGTCTTGCATATGATTGACAGAGTGTGCCTTTTAACTTACAATGTGCTGCTCTTGACGCACATACATTTGGTGTACATCTGCATTACTTGAAAATTGCCATTTTATATGACAAGCCTGACTGGCTTTCAAGCCATCAATGGAGGTCATTGATCTGCTGCCTGAGGATCATTGTCCTGCTGCCTGGGGATCATTGTCCTGCTGCCTGGGGATCATTGCCTTGCTGCCTGGCTAATTTTACCCTGCGACTTTTATTATTGAAGGAGGAGAATAATGTCTAAGACTGCTACTATTAATATGCGTATTGAGCCGGAAGTCAAAGCTCAGGTTGAAGAGCTTTACGCTCACTTCGGGATGTCCGTTACCGATGCTATCACCATGTTTCTCCATATTTCGTTAATCGTTGGAGGACTCCCATTCGATGTTCGTATCGTCAGAAACGCGCAAAATGCAAACGGAGATGATACCGACAGCTATTCAGAGAATGCCCAGCATTCTGGCCGACTTAAACACGACAATTATGAGTACCCTGGGCATGTGGATGACCCTATTAACGGGAATGAATTTCCTGGGAATGTGAACAATCCTATTATCGGGAATGAATTACATGGAAATGAATTTTCCGAAAATGACAATACATCCTTAAAAAGCAGGGGCAGGATGTCCCGTCCTGCCCCTGACCGCTCTAAATATACGAGAAAGTACATGAAAAAACTTATTAAAGAAGCCATGGATAATGACGCTATAGAGGACTGATCCGTATACCTGAAGCATATACTGGAGTATATATCTGAAGTATATATCTGGAGTATATATCTGAAACATATATCCGAATTATATGCCTGAAACATATGCCCACATTTAGTTCTTTTCATGCCGTTTTATCTTCTTCATTTGTGGTACATTGAGATGCCTGCATTTGTGGTACATTGAGATGCCTGCATTTGTGGTACTTTATGATACACTTGGCACTCATCTTGTATACATTATGTATGCATTGCGACACTTCATATTGGCATACAATCGCATTACATAGAAATTTTCAAAACCAATGTTTGCCTCCGTATGCCTTCATGGAAATTCATGGAACGGAACGCGATATTGAAATGTCCATCCTATATACCATGACAAGATGAATCATAACAGGCCAAATCAAAGCAGGACTGGTCGATAACAGGCCAGATTAATAGCAGGACAGATTATGGCGTTACACCATTGCGGCATCACGGCATTATGGCATTGCG
>ONLK01000105.1:0-4982 GCA_900318615.1 uncultured Eubacteriales bacterium | reverse complement strand
GGCATTGCGACATTATGGCATTGTAGCATTATGTATAATTGCTTCATCTTGTTTTTGTTCACAATTTCTACATAAATCGTATATATTTTGGACACAGGTTTGCGCTATTCTTTAATTGTCAGATGGAGCAACACATCGGACAGCAGAAACAACAAACTTTTTCATACAACTCTCTCCCTTAAACAAAGAAGCTGTAGCAATTCCACTTTATTAATGGCGTTGCTGCAGCTTCTTTCGCTTTCGCATATTATAGTCCGGATGTCAACGCTTACCCGCCTTCATCTTACGGTCCGGAGGTCAGCACTTGCCCGCCTTCATCTTGCGGTCCGGAGGTCAGCACTTGCCCGCCTTCATCTTGCGGTCCGGAGGTCAGCGCCTTTCTGCTCTTGCGTTCTGATCCGGTTCCGGCTCCCATGGCTGCACGGCTGCATCCGGTACATGTTTCCTTATGAACAGCAGCTCCGCAATGGCTATGCATGCATTTACAATCTGTGCCAGCGCCATGCTCCACCACACTCCGTCCTGACCATGCTGCCCCGGCAGGAACTGAAGAAAAAGTATCAGCAGCGCCGGTTCCGCATAGACAAGCACAAAGGCGTTGATATTACGCTCCTGCGCGTAAAACACGGAGCTGCATAATCTTGAAAGTGCCATGAAGGGCATTCCGACCAAAAATACCGGAAGCGACTGTGCCGTCATTTCACTTACCAGGTCAGAAGCTCCGAACAGCCCGGCAATCCTGTACTTTCCAAGACCGATAAGAATGATTCCGGCTGCTGCGACCGCTTCCGATGCAATCAGGCCCATCCTCAGGTACAATTCCATTTCCCGCTGATTTCCCCTTCCGAAGGACTCACTCATCAAAGGCTGGGCGCCATCTCCGACTCCCTGAAACATCATGTACAGGATAGTCACCACATAAACAATACAGGCATACGTGGCAACAGCATCTTCACCGCCGTACACCAGTGAATAGCGATTAATGAAAAATAATGAAACAATCGGAGACATTGTCAAGCCAAACGGAGACAGACCGGTTTTCAGGATGCGACCGGTTTCCTGCGCGGCTATACTCCTTTTATGTGCAGCTATACTCTTTTCCTGTGCGGTTACACTCTTTTCCCGCGCGCGGATCCGCCCGAACATTGGTATTCTATGTCGGATTACAAATAGAAGTGCAAGGACGGCTGTCAATGCCTGGCCCAGAATTGTAGCCAGCGCCGCTCCGCGCACGCTTAGCTCCAGTACCCAGACAAACAGGAAATCCATTAAAATGTTACCGATAAATCCGGATGCCATACTGATCATCGCATAGGTGGCACCGTTATTGTTACGAATAATCGGGATCAGCCCTGTGGCAAAAATCTGAGGAATACTTCCGAATATAATGATGGCAAGATATTCCCGTCCAAGGAAAGCCAGTTCACCTGTGCCGCCAAGCCCGGAAATAATCCAGTCGATATTAACATAAAAGAATATGGTAAAAAAAACCGAAAACCCAAGGAGAAGCAAATTCATGAGCCAAAGATCCGCAGCCGCCCGATCCGGTTTTCCATCGCAGCGATTCAGCGTATAAAGAACGGCGCCGCCCATGCCAATGCCGGTGCCGACAGCCTGAAAAAGACATTCAACGGGATAGACAAGATTAATAGTAGAAAGACCAATATCACCAATACGATTACCAACAAAGAAACCATCAACAATCACATAAAGCCCGGAGAGGGCGAACGCAAGAAGGGACGGAATAACACAGGCAGCAAATCGTCGAAAGTGCGATTTAACTGTACAACTCAAAAATAACAACCTCCAGTACTTATACATTGCTTACAGGAGCATCATTTTTATCAGCAGAAGCCGGCGCCAACTGTATGCTGACTATAGTATATCACAGATTCCTGTATTTTCCAAATCCACGACATACCCCGCTATAACAGTCCGCCCTTTGCTTTGACCGGGAAGTCAGCTGTGCTCTTCCCTGACAGGCTTTCCGCCTGTCAGGAGGAAGCAGCCTTATCTTCATTTCGTCTACCATGAGGAAGCAGCCTTATCTTCACTCCGCCTTTATCATCCGGTATCCTATGCCGATGTGGGTCTGGATGCAGGTTTCGCCCGGGTTATCCGCATCTATTTTTTTGCGCAAAGATGCCATAAATACGCGCAGAGATGCTATCTCACTGTCATAGGAAGATCCCCACACATTTTTGGTAATGAACTGATAGGTCAGCACTTTTCCGACATTGCGGGACAAAAGCACCAGCAGTTTATATTCGATCGGTGTCAGATGTATCAGCTGATCGCCGACAAAGACACAATTAGCAGAGTAATCGATTTTCAGCGATCCGTTAACGAAAACAGCCTGGTTTTCGTCTGCGTGTCTCATGTATGTCAGACGCCGCTGCGTCGAACGAATTCGGGCAAGCATTTCTTCTACGGAAAACGGCTTGGTCAGATAATCGTCAGCCCCGGCATCGAGCGCCTCAATTTTATCAGAATCCTCACTCCGGGCGCTGATCACGATGATCGGCATGGTTGACCAGCTGCGTATCTTTTTAATCACCTCGATTCCACTGATGTCCGGAAGTCCCAGATCCAGCAGTACGATGTCAGGATTATGCGAGGACGCTGCCAGAATAGCCTGCTCGCCGGTTGCCGCCGGAATATAAGAATAGTCGTGGGTGCCCAGCGTCGTTATAATAAGATTTCGAACCGGGGCATCATCTTCCACCACCAGAATCAGACAGTCGTTATTCATTGCGTATGTTTACCTCCTCCGCCGGCAGGCTGAATGTGAAAACCGTACCGTGCGGTTTATTATCCATTACGGTAATATCTCCATCATGCACGCGGATAATCGAACGGCACAGAGCCAGGCCGAGCCCGAGAGAACGTCTCGAATCGGCGATTCGGTTTGTTCCGGTGTAAAACATTTCAAATACGTGCGCCTTCTGATCATCCGCAATACCCGGTCCATTGTCTGAAACCGAAACATATATTTTACCGTCTGCCTTCCAGGCGTGGATGCGGATGTCCGAATCCGGCTGCGTATATTTTATCGCATTATTGACCAGATTGACAATCAGCTGCACCATCAGACGGGCATCCATCTTCGCCATCAGAATGTCATCTCCGGTATCCACAAAGATATGATGTGTGCTGCTGTTCCGGTCGATGTGTTTCAGCGCTTCTTCGATAACCTCGTCCATCAGTTCCGCCTGCCTGTTCAATTCCATCTTTCCGTCCTCCAGACGGGTAACGGACAGCAGGTTCTGGACCACATCGATCAGCCACATGCTGTCATCGCAGATGTCCTGATACAGCTGCTGCCTTTTCTCTTCTTCCAGATTTTCATCCGAAAGCAGAACGGACGCATCGCCATATATCGATGTGAGCGGCGTCCGAAGATCATGTGAAATCGACCGGAGAAGATCTGCCCTCAGTTTCTGAGTGTGTGCAGCCTCCGCCGCCCCTTCCTTTTCTCTTTCATTCTTCTCATTTTCCATAGCTAGTGCACATTCGCCGAGAATAGAAAGCAGCAGGGAAAGCAGAAACGGATCCATATCCCGGCGGCTCTCATCAATTCCAACCACTCCGTAGGCATGATCACGGATACGGATAGCGAGATACAGCATGCGCGCATCCGGGAATGTATCGGTACCCGCGCCTGCCTGTTTCCTATTCTGCCACGCCCATTCGGCCGCCTCCCGATCTGTCTGTCCGAAACAGCTACTGTCCGGCGCCCCGGTTGCAGAATACGTCCGCGCACTGTCCGGCGCCCCGGTCGCAGAATAAATCTGCGGCTCTCTTAGTCCATCCGCGCCCGGAAGATAAACTACAACCGTCCGGTCCGTCAGCTTACTGATTTGATTAGCCGTGGCGGCGGCAATGGCATCCGTTCCGGATACCTGCTGCAGAACCTGGCTGGTTTCAAGAAGGATCTGGCTCCGATAACTGTTCTGCGCCGCATGTTTTGCATAACTTTTAAGCCGGCTGGCCAGCGAGCCTGTCAGCAGCGATGCCGCCAGCATAACGGCAAACGTAATCAGGTAAGCACTGTCGATAACCAGCAGTGAAAACCGCGGAGCGGTGAAAAAATAATTGAAAATAAAAACGGAAAGCACAGAAGCACCGCCACCGTATAACGGCCCGGACGTTACTACCGAAATGATCAGCACCGCCAGTATGTAAAAAGGAATGATGTTCGAATCACTCATATGTGCGTTGGTGAACAAAATCCCGACGATCGTCGCCGCCGTCAGGAGCACCGCTGTCAGCAGCAGATCGCGCCACCGGAAACTGCCGGAATCCCTGAGCATCCACCGAAGATGATAGCTGACCGATGAATGCAGCTTGATCGGAACCACATAGAGGTCAATCCCGGTCGCCGCCGCAAAAACCTGATCGGTAAGCGGTTCATGGCGAAAGAGTGAAAAAGACTCCTCCGGGCTTTTCCCCATGATGATCATAGTCGCACCGGATAGTTTGGCGTACTCGGCAATCTGAAAAGGGATATTATCTCCGTAAACTGTTTCCACCTGCGCACCCTTTCGCAGCGCAAAACTTCGGTTTTCATTAAGCTGTTCAATCATAGCCTCGCTGGCCTTCCTGCGAAATGCCGTCGATTCTACAAATAACGCGCTAAAGGCAGCCGAATGGGAAGCTGCCATCCGTGCTGCCGATTCAATTACTTTTTTATTTGTCGGGGACGTGCTCAGACATACCAAAATATGCTCATCGCTCATCTCGTTCGCACCCCTCATTTTATTCATATCCTCTTTTCACCGAGCCTGAAGCTCCGTTATTTTCTTCCGGTTCTGCCGGGCGTAATCCTGCGCCGGAATCTTCTGCCACGTGAGATATTATTTTTTTTATAATCCGGCTTAATTATATCAAAGAGTTTAATGATCGCAAAATAAATAAAAATCATTTCCAAAAACACGGAAACGCAAAGTATAAACGAAGATAACATAGAACTTCTCCTTTCC
>ONLK01000107.1 GCA_900318615.1 uncultured Eubacteriales bacterium | reverse complement strand
CGGCCGTAGCATACGATATTCGTGTTACCGATCAGAACGAAACGGCTGTAGAGCCGACGGCGCCGGTTCAGACAAGTATTACTCTGAACAGTGACGAAGAGTATCAGGCTGCAAAGAACAGCCGGCTGTATCATGTGAAAGAGGATGGGGCGGTGGAGGAAATCGCGTTTACATACGATGATGCCACAAGAACCATTACGTTTACAGTCAGCTCCTTCAGCCCGTTTGCATTTGTGCAGAATGTGCAGACATATACAATCAGCGCAGGAGATGATATAACGGTCGAGAATGCTGCTGCGGATGTTCCGGCAGGGACAGTAGTCACTGTCAGCACTCCCTCACAGGCGGACAGTACAGCAGCATGGACAATTACCAACACTTCGGATAATACGAGCGTAGCTGTCACAGCAACCTCGGACGACGGGAACAGCGCAAGTGCGGTTTTCACAATGCCGGATGCGAGTGTGAATGTATCGGTAACTTTTACAAAGAATAAACATACGGTTACTCCGGGCGAGGGCGTTTCCGTCGACAAGACAGAAGCGGAAGCAGGAGACAAAATTACAGCAACCGTATCGGCAGGGGCTGGCACTAGCGTTGCGTGGACCATCACCGATGCGGACAGAAATGAAATCACACCGGAAAGTGCCGATAATTCAACGGCAGTCTTTACGATGCCGGCAGCGGATGTTACCGTAACGGCGGTTTCCTCTGTCAATTCGCATAAAGTCACGATCAATGGAAACGGAACTGTAAACGGAGGCAGTGCTTCAGAAGATGTGCCGTACGGCAGCACCGTCACAATAACGGCATCTGTCGGAAGCAGCAAAGAATTTAAGGGCTGGAGTGTGGATCAGGGTACGGTTACCCTGGCGGACGCATCAAAGTCAGAAACAACCTTTACTATGCCGGATGAAGACGTTGCGCTCAGTTTCAGTGAGGCAGACGTTCTGTACAAGATTTCGACAGACAGTCATATCACAATTGATGACGGCAGGAACAGTGTGCCTCAGGGAACAACGATTACCGTAACCGCAGAAGAAGCCGGACGCGGCTATCAGCTGGACGGCGTAGCTGTAAGCGATAATACAGTTTCGGTCAGCAGCCTGGGCAGCAGAAAGTATAGTTTCATCATGCCTGCAAACGATGTAACGGTTACGGCCAGCTATTCGGAACTTCCTGGCTATGCGGTTACAGTTACTTCAGGGAAGGCAGCGAATGACTACTCTGACAATAAGTTCTACGCAGGTGACAACGTAACTATTACGGCGAATGATCCGCAGGCCGGGTATCGTTTTAAGGAATGGAAGGTAACCTCCGGCAATGTTACACTGGAAGACACGACTTCAGATGTCACAACATTTACCATGCCGGCAGCCAATGTTCAGCTGGAAGCTGTATATGAGAAGGTCACCTACAAACTGACGGTGAATAACGGCGATGGCGATGGTGAATATACAGCCGGAACCAAAGTTAACCTGACAGCTGACTGGCCGGCAGACGGCAAGGAGTTTTCTTCCTGGAAAGTAACTTCCGGAACTGCAAACGTATCCAGCAGCGACCGGTTCTATGCCGTCATCACTATGCCGGCACAGGATGTGACGGTAGAAGCTGTTTACAAGGATGGACCGTCTGCAGACAATAATTATATTGATGGAATTACTCAGAATCAGGAATGCCTGAAGAATTCCGCCATTACCTTTACGGCTGTCGGCGACGGCATGGGCAATACCAATCCGAACCCAGGCGACTACAGATACCGGCCGACCGGTTATGCCATCGGAAATGTGAATGGAAGCTACAACAATTCTTCCTACAAGACGACCATGTCGATCAGTACAACCGGCAAGTATACATTAACCGTAAACTTTACCAAAGATGTGTACAAGGATGGAAGCTGGGTATCGGATGGTTCAACCGTTTCGAGAACAGTTACCTTCAATGTTGTTGATGCGCTTTCTGTAAAAACCGGCGATACCAACCCGATCCTGCCGCTGGTAATTGTTACAGCTGCGGCACTGGCTGTGATCATAATTCTGATTGTCGTGAAAGCACGCAGCAAAAAGCGCAACAGATAAGGAAGATACGGAGCATAACAAAAAGGAAAGCCCGGCATAAAAAGCAAAAGGATATCAAGAAAAAAATCAGGTAACGATATCAGGTAAATAGCGTCAGACAAAAGGTAGCCGATAAAATGTGCCGGGCGAAAAGTAAAAAGTAAAAAGCATAAGAGGATAATGGTTTAAAGCAAAAGAGCTCCCGGAATTCATGATATTCCGGGAGCTCTTTTGTAAGGAACCTATTTTCGTAAATGTTCGTCTGAGGAACAAATTTTTATTAACGCTCGTCGCTTTACTTAGAGAATAAATTTATGGATAATTTCAGCGGCACCGTCATGGTTGTTGTCGTTTCTGGTTATATAATCTGCCTTATTTTGTACGTTGGGGTCACCGTTGCACATACAGGCTCCCACGTGAGCGGCGCAGATCATGGAAAGATCATTTTCCGCATCTCCGGCGGCAACGCTGTTCGTCAGCGGTATACCGATATAATCACACAGAAAGCTGACACTTGCCCCCTTATTGATATTGACCGGAACAATTTCCAGATAATCGGGCTGGGAGAGAAACAGATCCGCTCTTCCTTTGACGGCCGGGGCAAGGATGACGGCCGGGGCAAGGATGCCGCGAAACTGAGCAACTCTGTCCGGATATCCGATATTCAGGACCAGCATTTTCGGGGTTCCGCCGGGCAGAGCCCTGGTAATATCCGGAACTACTTTTGTTGGCAGGTGCTGGATTTCACTGTATTTGTGAAGGTCATCATTGTCATGCTCGGTCAGCACTTCAGTATCAGAGTAAGCCTGAATGTTGATTCCAAAGCCGGAAGCATTATCGAAGCAAAGCCGCATGAAATCTGCCGGGAGAGAGCGGAAGAAAATTGATTTTTTGCTTCCGATATCATAAATCTGCGCGCCGTTATAGCAAATCAGATAGCATCCGGAACGGTAGACACCCAGACGTGATGCTATTTTTCTGGCACTTTCCAAAGCCCGGCCTGTTGTGAGCGCCAGAATATGTCCCTGTTCAAAAAGATCGTCGATCGCCCTTTGCGTCTCCGGACCGATCTCTTTTTTATCGTTTAAAAGAGTACCATCAAGATCAGTGAAAAAAATTTTTGTTTTCTTCTTTTTATCAAGAAGTGCCTTCAGCGACTCATCGCTCTCGCTGATCCAAACATCTTCCTCGTCGGAGGTAAGTCCAAGATATTCCCGCAGCGTGCATGGATCACCGCTGAGGTTCCACGTATCTGTCAGATCAAAAATTTCTTCAAATTCTGCTTCGCCGGCCATGTAGCGATCACGAAATTTTTTCATGGCTATAATTCCTCTACTTTAATCCCTCTGTTTTACCTTTGCTGACGTTCAACTGCACATTCACATGCAGGATAGAAATTTTCGTACTTCCAATTCAGTATAGCGGAAGAAAAATAAAACTGCAAGCATGACCGCGGCGGAGGGCTGGCTGCCTTGCCCGTTCAGGGTTTTCGAATTATAATGAAACATGCTGGAACTAAGACCGGTAAGAATATTCTAAGTAAGAGTGACGATTATGACAGAAAAAATTTATTATGAAGATACTTACTGCCGTGAGTTTGATGCTGCGGTGGTATCCTGTGAGAAGGTTAGGGAACGTTATGAGATTGTGCTTGACCGTACTGCATTTTATCCGGAAGGCGGCGGTCAGCCAGGGGATCGCGGGATAATTGAGAACGCGGAACCGGGACAGGACGGGCCGAAAAAAGTCAGAATTCTGGATACACATGAGAAGGACGGCCAGATTCGGCACTATGCGGATCAGCCGCTGAAGGAAGGAACCAAAGTTCACGGAAGGATCGACTGGCAGTATCGGTTTGACATGATGCAGAATCATTCCGGAGAACATATTGTCAGTGGTCTCATTCATAAAAAGTACGGGTATGAGAATGTCGGTTTCCACATGGGAAGTGATTTCATCACCATCGATCTGAGCGGTGAACTTACGATGGATCAGCTTCGTGAGATTGAGGATGAAGCCAATCAGATTATCTGGAACGATTGCGTTACAGATATTAAGGTATACGACGAAGAAGCGGTAAAGAGTATTGAATACCGCAGTAAGAAGGAATTGCACGGGCAGGTGCGTATCGTAACCTTCCCGGGAGCAGATGTCTGCGCCTGCTGTGGAACACATGTGGCCAGAACCGGAGAAATCGGTCTCATTCGTATTTATTCATGTGTGCGTTTTCATTCCGGAGTACGGGTGGAGCTTTTGTGCGGCCGCAGAGCCCTTGAATATGACCGGATTCTGTGCGAACAAAATCAGAAGGTATCGATGGATGTATCTGCAAAGCCCTTTGAAACGGCCGCCGGAGTGGAAAAGGTAATCGAGACCGGAAAGAATGCCGTTTTCCAATATATGGAGCTGCAGCGCATGATCGACAGGGAAAGGGCGCACAATCTTACAGGCGTGGGCAATCTGGCTGTGTTTATTGAAGGCAAAAACATGGATGCGGTCGGAAAGTCAGCAGCGGAAATCATGGAAAATTGCGGCGGCATCTGTGCTGTATTCTCAGGAACCGCCAAGGCAGGCTTTTGCTATGCGATCGGTCAGAAGGATGGCGATTGCCGCGAGTTCGTAAAAGAAATGAACCAGACCTTGAATGGACGCGGCGGCGGGAAACCGTTCTTTGCACAGGGGAAGATACAAGCAGAAAAGCGGGAAATCAAGGAATTTTTCAGGACACATAAAGGCAACTGGCTGATCTTCGAGATGCCGTACTGATAAAGCTAGCCCGCGGCCGAAGACTGGACATTAGCCCGGAACTTGCGCCGCGACTTGATACGGGTCAATCAACCACGCGGCAAAATACTGTACCTGAACCCAGATTTTATGCCGCGACTTGATACGGGTCAGGCAAGCCCGCGGCGAAAGTCAGAGCATTAGCCCGGAATCTTCACCGCGACTTATTGTGGGTCAAGCAAGCCCGCGGCGAAAATCTGAGCATTAGCCCGGAATCTTCACCGCGACTTACTGTGGGTCATGTCCCAGCGCGGCGAAAGTCTGAACATTAGCCCGGAACCTTCACCGCGACTTACTGTGGGTCAAGCAAGCCCGCGGCGAAAGTCTGAGCATTAGCCCGGAACTTTTATCGCGACTTGATACGGGTCAAGCAAGCCCGCGGCATAAGTCTTGGCAATAGCCCGGAACTGGTACCGCGCCATGCTACGGGTCAGGCAAGCCCGCGGCATAAGTCTGGGCAATAGCCCGGAACTTTCACCGCGACTTATTGTGGGTCAAGCAAGCCCGCGGCGAAATACTGTACCTGAACCCAGATTTTACGCCGCGACTCGATATGGGTCAATCAAGCACGCGGCATAAGTCTGGGAATTAGCCCGGAACTTTCACCGCGCCTTATTGTGGGTTAAGCAAGCCCGCGGCCGAACCCTGGACAATAGCCCGGAACTTTCACCGCGACTTACTGTGGGTCAGGCAAGCTCGCGGCAAAATACTGTACCTGAACCCAGATATTACGCCGCGACTTGATATGGGTC
>ONLK01000108.1 GCA_900318615.1 uncultured Eubacteriales bacterium | reverse complement strand
CGTCAGAAGAGGAGGAACCTTTGGATTTACGATTGGTATTTCCTTTTCTTGACTTTAATATATCAGCGGGCGGGTATATTGTCAATATATTTCATCTATGAATTTATGTTATCTGTTTATTCGTAATATTATGTCTTATACTGTAAACAATAGATAGTGTCTGGTTCTTTCCAAAAGGACGAAGAGAAGGAACAGGAGTGCCGCCATCAGGCTCCTCCGTTCCCTCTCCGATCAATGTCTTTAATTATAAGCCGCCAAATGCTGCATGATTAGCTGTTTTTTCCTGCAATCCTGCGTTGAAGGATCAGAACACCTGCTCCTCCTGCAGCTGCTGCCATCAGAAATAGCCAGAGCATTATATTATTCTCATCACCGGTCTGTATACGGGCAGGACTTGCCGGCGTAGTTACAGGGCTTACAGATGCTGCCGGGACTACCGCTGCAGGTGCCTGCACCTGCGGCGTCTCTGCTGGTAAAGAAGTCTTTTCCGGACCGGATGATGCCGGACTTCCCTGGGAAGTGCTCTCAGAAGGCTTTATTTCTGCCGTTTTGACGCTGTAGCTGACCGTCGGCAGCAGAAACTCCTCTTCAGGTTCCGTTTCTCCGTTGGAATCTACCGGACGGAGCACTGTATTTGTCGTTACCCGTAAAGCTTCCTTGTGCTGTTCTCCGAATTCATCATATTCACCGTATGTACCTGCAGCGGATTTCGGATTCACAAGCGTAAGCCTGTAATTCAGGCGGATGCGTTCGAAATTAGTGACGTTTTCATTTGTTTTCCAGATGAAGTGTTCGTCCGCCTTTTTCTCTCCCGGAACATAGGTGACTTCAAAACGGTAAGTGCCATCATCCTTTTTCCCGAATCCGAACTGGTTCTCCGTGATTTTCTCGGCGGCCAGCGTTTGCTCCACGCCTTCCCCGTTCGAGACAACGATGGTCATATCTTCCGGCTTTTTCAAATCGAAATCATAGTCATTATCGGCAAAACCAATATGGTCTTCAATCGTGCTGCCATTACCAAGCATGTAGAGAATCTGATTTTTAATGCTGACAAAGTCTGCCACGGCATTTCCATTCAGGTATTCCATAAAAGCCCGGTGGCCGCCATCTTTTTCATTCAGGCTCTGCACCGCTACGGAATAGCAGTGATATCTGGAAGCCAGTTCATGGTAGGTATTCGCGGCATGCAGAAAAGCCATATCCATATTGCTCGCGGTTCTTGGATTGCGATTCATCGTCATGAAACCGTCACTTGCAATTTGGTCCGATGTCATGCTCTGCCAGCCATCATAATACTTCCATACAAAGTCATAAGCATCGCCGTTGCTTTCGCTGTTTCTGGCGGCAACATCCTTTAAGTATGCATCCCAGGATTGCGGATCACTTGTTGTGGGTCTTCCCACATTATTATCATAAGGAGCACTCGGGTAGTACCGGCTCTCATCATAGAATCCGCCATAAGCAGTTCCTCCAGCCTTTTCGACAGGAATAAACGAGCGGGAATACGGCACGTTGTAGTCACCATTCTTGCAATAGAGATAGGTGTCTCCATCTGAAACAAGGATCATATACTTGCGGCTGTCCGGAATATCTGTATTGCGGGTAAGAACTTCCTTTGCTGCCAGAAGTCCGGCATGCAGATTGGTGCCGCCTCCGTTTTGTTTATTAAACGCAGTTTGAATCTCATCATACTTTGTTGCAAGATCATAAGATCCGTGATCGTGTCCTGTGCGGTTAAACTCGATGATATCGACCTGCACCCTGGCACCGGTCTTCTCCGCAGCGTCTTTCAGTTCAGTAAGCAGGTCCATTGCTTTATCCCTTGTATCGGAAAAACTGGACTTGTCCAGCACAAAACAGACTTCGCTCGCAAGCTTCACCTCCGCTGAAGGCAATGTCAGTGTCACATCCGTCTCAAACTGATCGTTCAGCTGTGATGCCCGGATTGACTTTTTGTAATCCCACTGTGCGGCTGCGTATTCGGCAAAGGTTTCATTGGAAATGTTCTCCGCGGGTTCTTCCTCCGCTTCTTCCGGTTCCGGGGCTTCCGCATCTGCCTGTTCCGGTTTCTCAACCGGAGCTGCTGCAGATGCCTCTGCCGGCACCGGAGAAGTTTTATCCATAAGAATATTCCCTTTTGTTTGATCTGCAGTCTCTGCCGCAGGCTCCGGAACTATCGAATCATCAGACGCCGCAGCACCTGCTGCCGGATCATCTGATGATGCCGCGTCTGTTTCGCCTGCAGTATTGTCAGGCGTCTTCACATCCGAGCCTGTTTCCGGCACTTCTGCTGCAGGCTTTTCCGCATCGGAGGTCGTATCCTTATCCCCGGATAACTCCGTTGAAATCACGGTGCTGCCAGCCGATCCCCCGGTCGTTGTTTCTTCTGCTCTTGCTGTCACAGGGACAGTGCCTGCAATAAGCAGGCAGCATAGCGCCAGACGAAGGCAAGCATTCCTGAGCCTATTCCCTTTCGTTTTCATCTGATCTCCCCCCTTGTCGTTCTGACAAATTGCTCTACGGCTAAATAATTTCAATTATTATAGCATCGGAAACCAGAGTTATGAATATATTATATAATTATGCTATATTATTAGCCGTCATTTTTGTGCATATTTTATGGTTATATTATATATCTATATCGGTTTACATCAGTAGATTCATCGGATTGTATACAGACCGGTATCATTGTCTGTTTCTGCAGAATTCGTGCTACACTTGAAACACAGCCACAATTTCAGAAAGGATCACCTCTATGATGACAAATCACAGTTCCGCACAGGCATCTTCCGCGGCCGGCACAATCAGTCCGCTCGAAATCGAACGTAA
>ONLK01000109.1:1225-3981 GCA_900318615.1 uncultured Eubacteriales bacterium | reverse complement strand
CCAGTCGTCGGAATCCACGAACATCACATAAGGCTCTGTACTCTCCATCGCACCGCGGAGTGCTGTCTTCATCGGACCCTCATTCTGCTTATGAATGACCCGGACGCGGCTGTCCCTCCGCTCATACGCATCGCAGACTGCGCCACTTCCGTCCGTGGAACCGTCGTCAACCAGATATACTGCGATCTTCCGATAAGACTGATTGAGAATGCTTTCGACGCAGCGGGCAAAATATTTAGATTTGTTGTAGACCGGCACGATCACCGCAACAACTGGTTCCATCATAGCATCCACACTTCATCCCGTTGATCTATACTCTACCCACACGGTCGGTTTGCTTTCCCACCAGGCCCACTTTCAAATCACCCTTCTCTGTTATTTTTTCGTAAAGGTGGAATAGTCCGCTGTGCTCAGATCCACCATTTCTGGGAGCTGATAGCCCAGAAGATGCAGGGAAATTCTGGCAAGAGCCATGGCATATTTTTCCCTTCCGCTCGGATTCAGATGCACACCATCCAAAAGATAATCAGACGCATTAGACGTATCGATGCCCAGCTGCCGATACCCGTTGAGATAATCATAGCCCTTGCTGGTTGCTACATTCTGGGCTGTGTCCGCATAATTATACAGCCAGGCGATCCCATTGTTCATCGTGTTTGAATCTCCCACAAATGTATTGCCCTTGAAAAACTGAACATATCCCGGACCGCAGATGATAATGGCTGCATTCGGGTATTTATTCTTCAGCATCGCGCATCCGATTTCCAGCGCCCCCTGATAGGTCTGAGAGCCATTTCCTCCGCACTGTCGTTTGCTGAAATAATCATTCACGCCATATTCCACGATAAAGATATCTGTCTTGGACAGATCACACCCCATGAAAACATTGTAGGCATAATGATTGCCAAAAATCTTTGCCGGATCTGCCTGTCCTGTGGCGGCATAGGCAACACCGATAAATTCGTTGTCACTGAACTCCGAGGGTGTCTGCACTTCTTCCTGAGCGTTCTCCACCGATGCCGTCGTGCCACCGATTGCACAGTTATAGACGCGGCTATGCGCATAATATGCAAGCTTTGCTGACATCCCGTTAGACGTCCGGTCATTGTCGAATTGGCTGTCTCCGAATACAACTATCTGCGGCGTATCGCCGGATGCATCCATGATATCCCGCGCTGTTGTCCCATTTGCAAGATCAGGCCAGGATTTCGTCTCCCCGGAAGAAGCGGCAGTGGATTCGCCCTCCTGGCTCGAGGAAGGGACATTGCTCAGCTTGGAAGCATCTATTTCCTCTCCCTCGGACACGGGACGGTTCGCCGTGGCATCGATAGCAGAGTTATCTGCTGTTGCTACTCCGCTCTGAGCGCCCGCACCAGTTTCTGATGATGATGCTGTTTGCGTGGATACGGCGTCGGCACTGTCAGTTGCTGCAGTAGCAGCGCTTACGGCAGAAGCAGCACTTCCATCCGTCAATGTATTCCCCGCCGTACTGCCGCAGCCGGAAGCAACGCCTGCCATAACTCCCGCAGTGAGCAGAACAGATAAAAATCGCCCATTCATTCCCTTGAAATTCCATCTCATAAATTTGAACATCCTTTCCCAGACATTGGAAAACCCCTGCCCGGTCAATATACTCAGTCTGCCGTCATATCATGCCCGAACAGCTATAAATTGCGCCTGCGTTCAATAATATAAACGCAAGCATTGACCTGATAATCTTATCATGCGAACACTGTTAATATCATACCGTCCTTGTCTGTTTATCATACCCGAGATTGTCAATTTACTGCGTCACGCCATACCTCTCTCCATACAATGAGATCCATTCCTCCCGCTTCATGCCGGTAATGGTCCGTTTGCCATAAAATTCGGCAGTTTTCCGGTTGGTCCACGCAGTGCTGTCTTCCACGACCGGCATATGCATGATCGGTCCGTCGTATCCGTTTGTCATCGGAAGGATCACATCTAAATCATCACTCTCTGTGAGAAGTTGGTTTTGCAGTTCCATCTCCCGATGAAACCGGTCCGCATTTCCGGTCCGGATAAAGGTGAGACACTGGTAATCCGCCGTTGTCTTGAGATTTCTGCGGAATACCAGAGCACAGCAGCAAAGCAGGATCGGCATCACCGCATACCGCCAGGCATGCTTTCTCCTCCCTGATGAAGCGTGATGAGATGAGGCATAAATTGTAGCCACCAGGACATCCGTGAATATCATCAGGATAAAGCAGAGGAAATAGGTATTCCCCACTCCCTCAGAAACACTGACCCCGGCATACAATTCCGGTGCAAATACTACCACATAGCCAAGGAATCCAAATCCAAAGATTTGAACAAGTTCAGCCCTTGAGATGTGGATTGTCACTCCCTGCTCCCGCAGTCGTTTCGTCTCCAGAAGGAGTATCCATGCAAACAGCACCACTGCAAGGAGAAGAAGGGGACTATATCTGATAAAACGGATCGCAGTCTGCACCGCATAGACAAAGCATTCTCCAATGGTCCGAAGCATCCGTCCCATATGGAATCCAAAATCCGCTCCTCCGCGGACCCGGTTTCCGGGCGCTTTTGCACTGATCCAGAGACCGATTCCCTCCAGCGTTGCTGGGAACAGAAGAAAAACTGCCCGTCTCCCGCTGATGTGCTTTCGGACAAGATCTGCCGCCATGAACAAAAAAATCAGCACTGGAGCTAGAAGTGCTGCCGGATAGCTCATGCCGCCAAGGGCTGCGGCGAGGATGCACAAAAACACCAGGCTC
>ONLK01000109.1:696-1177 GCA_900318615.1 uncultured Eubacteriales bacterium | reverse complement strand
GATCCATTCCACCAGAAATAAGCGAAGCGCCGGTCAGGCACAAGCTGTACCATACTAATGAGAAGAATCATCGCCGCAGTCAGTGATAAACTTCCGGAAAATCCGAATCTGACTGTCAGGAAATGATGGACAAATGCCAGCACACCTGCAGATAAGACAAACAGCATGATCCATGGCACAATCTCATAAGCATGACAATGAAATACTTCCGGATGCAATCCGAACAGAAAACAGGAGAGCCAGGTGCCCTGCCAAATCTCATACACCTCTCCGACATGATGTACATCAGCCTGCACCGCTGCTGCCACACTGCCCGTACGAACAAAGGCCTGATGAGCAGCGGCGCCAAATCCATAATCATCCCCGGATGCACAGTCATATCGGGCGACGGCCAGAATCGGAATAAGGCTCAGCAGAAAAATCAGAACAAAACCTGCTGCCACCATTCTGCTTTTCTGATCCGCCGCATTGCCGCTGCTCC
>ONLK01000109.1:0-637 GCA_900318615.1 uncultured Eubacteriales bacterium | reverse complement strand
CCCCCAACACCTTGCTCCATGAATACAGCAGATTGCTTTTGGAAAATAACGACCTCTGCAGATATCCATAGAACGCAAAATACTGATCGCAATCCCAATACCGGAAATTATGATCCCCAAATGGATAAATATGCAGTACAGCGACAAAAAAAATGACAATGATGACTGTAAATAAGAGCGAGTATATATACGCCCGTTTGTCCGAATTCCAAAACTTCGTGAGCTTTTCCATAATATCCCTCGCCAGGGCAATTCACACAAGTTTTCCAATGCGGTATTGACAAGTACAACGCCCCATACATCAACGCAGAACTCCATCACCTGTTTTCTTTCACACATTATGAAGTAACGCTCTGACCTGCTCAGGCAGAGTTTTCAAAATAGCCTCCGCCTCTCGCGGATGAAGGTATACTGAGTTTAGAGAAGACTTTTGATACTGAAGAAACGTTCCTTTTGTTATACGCTGCAGGCAGGCAGTAAAAAACTGCTCCCAGCTGAAATATAGCTTACTCTCAATAAAATCTTCCGGATGACTCAGGATCTCTTTCACTTCATTTCCACCAACCAGATCTGACTTCAGAATCAACCACTCAAAGGATTCCGGAAGAAACAGGTGGATATTATGATGCCTTCTCTG
>ONLK01000111.1 GCA_900318615.1 uncultured Eubacteriales bacterium | reverse complement strand
TGCTGGCTGGACAAGGGCGGCGCGCCGGGAAGCTATCCCACAGGAGGGCCGGTCTCCAGGATGCACGAGGTCTGGGATTTCTGCGCACCGTCTATCGACACCTACTGCCCTGACATTTACGTGCCGCAGTTCAAGGAAGTATGCGACGAATACACACGGCGCGGCGGGGCGCTCTTTATTCCGGAGTGTGCGACCCACAGCTACTGCGCGCCGCGGCTGGTTTATACCGTCGGGCACTATCACGCGATGTGCTATTCTCCTTTCGGCTTTGACGATATTGGCAAGCCCTTTACAGCTGTGCAGGGATTTCTGTTCGGCATGGATGTGAACGATCCTGCGCTCAGGACGCCGCAGAGCTTTGAGGAATATTCCGCTTTTGGCAAAATTCTGCGGGAGATGATGCCCATGCTGGCGGAAGCGTACGGCTCTGACCGGCTGCAGGCGGTCTCGGCTGAGACAGACCCGGCGATTCCGGATCCCTCCGGCAATCCCTTCCTCGCGAAAAAGCCTGCCATGGACTTCGGTGCGTTTACGGTGACAGTCGGTTTCCAGAGTCAGATCAACCCGCGCGGAGACGGCGTCTGCCTGTGCCTTGCGGTCAGCGATCATGAGTGCTGGATCGTGGGGAATGCCTGCGATATCAGGCTCAATTCCGGAAATAAGGAGCAGCCGAATCTTGACCTCCTCCTGCTGGAGGAAGGACGCTTCGAAGACAGCCGGTGGATCCCCGGACGACGTCTGAACGGAGACGAAAGCGCGCAGCTCAGTATGGATAAGCCGTCTGTGTGGCACCTGAAATTTTTCACCTATCAATGATACTTTCCCTGCAAAGAGCAGGATGATCCCCGGGAATGAGCCTCAACTTGTTCCCGGGGGATATTTCTGAAAGGTGTTCCCATGACGAAACAAAATCGCCAGACTAGCCTTCTTGTGGCCGCGATGATTTTCTGTGCCATTCTTCTGCGTGTCATGGCAAAGTCTGATCTATGGAGCGTTCCGGGGGGAATTGCCCGCGCGATAATCTATATCGCCCTTTATATCGGATGGGGAATATCCGTAAGTAACCGGATCATTCAGGTGCAGGTGCGCCATTATCTGATTGCCATTTCCGGACTGATGGTTTTCTGGTTTGTCTTCCGTACAACGAAATATCATTTTACAGCCGATGTGGCAATAAGACGGCAGCTATGGTACTGGTATTATCTGCCAATGCTGCTTATCCCGCTGTTTTCTTTGTTTGTATCCGTCTCACTGGGCAAGTCCGCGAATGCCAGATTGCCAAAATCGACGCAGGTGCTTTATATTCCCACGGTTCTCTGTCTGCTGCTGGTGCTGACAAATGATTTCCATCAGCTTGTCTTTTCCTTCCCGGAAGGAGAGATATGGACGGATGCTAATTCGGAGTATGAAGCAGGATATTATTTTGTCATCGGCTGGGAAATTATCTGTGCTTTCACGTCATTTATCATCATGCTCATCAAGTGCCGGCTCTCGCAAAGGAAAAAATATCTGCCTGTTCTGCTGTTAACATGCTCCGTCGGATATGCCCTGATCTATGCCAGCGGCGTGGAGTGGATGCAGCTGATCGGTGGAGATGTCACGGCGGCGCAGTGTCTGATGTTCACCGGAATTCTGGAGTGCTGTATTCAGTGCGGGCTGATCCAGACCAATACTGGTTATCAATCGCTGTTTGAAGCCGGCTCCATCGGAGCGCAGATCGCAGATGCGGACTGTCATATCCGTTATACCTCTTCCAGTGCACCGAAGCTGACGGAGGGAATGATACGTTCAGCAACGAGAGGCACGGTCATGCTGGACCGCAACACTTTGCTCAGAAGCAGCAGGATTGATGGCGGTTATGTTTTATGGCAGGAGGATATTTCAGACATCACTGCTCTGCTGGAAAAGCTGGAGGAAAACAGGAAAACCATTTCGGAAAGCAATGCGGTAGAGCAGGAAAACTATAAAACCAGGGTAAAGATCAACGCAGTGCGGGAAAAGAACAGACTATATGACCGGCTGCAGGCACAAACCGCACATCAAATCGAGCTGCTCGACCGGCTGCTGACGCAATACGAGACGGAATCCGATCCGGAAATCCGCCGCAGTCTGCTGGCAAAAGCGGCGGTGATCGGTGCATACATCAAACGCCGCGGAAATCTCATATTTATCGGTGAAAAATGTGATGTAACGGATACAGCCGAACTGTCCGCCTGCTTTGATGAGTCCTTTGCCAATTTAGAGCTGATGGGGGTGGAGTGTGCCTTCGATATTCCGGGCAAAATCAGCATCGATATCCGGGACGCGATCCGGGTATATGACTTTTTTGAAGCTGTGACGGAGACTGCGATAGATGACATACGTTATGTCTGGCTGAAAGCCCGCAGCCTTGAAAGTGCCATCCTCTTCTATCTGCAGGCAGAATGCGAAACCGAATTGTCGGCGCTTTCCGGGCTTGCCGACACCTGCGCCCATGAGGAAGGCGTATGGCGCTTTTCCCTGCGCATCGGAAAGGTGGGAGGACAGACATGAGGAGCTTATATCTTTCTGCTGCTTCGGCACAATCGACATTTTTTGTCCCTAACAAGTTTAGCTTGTTTGGGACAATTCTGCTGACCGCGCTGTTCCTTTCCCTGATTTTGTCGCTTTTTCTGCTGCTTGC
>ONLK01000112.1 GCA_900318615.1 uncultured Eubacteriales bacterium | reverse complement strand
TTGGGGCGGCGGGAACATAAATTGTTGTTCCGTCCGTATACATCCGGTAATAGCGGGTAAGTTCCAGGATCATCAGCGGCGTGATTACCTGATACAGGTATATAAATAGAGCAGTGTTGAGCAGCGCCATAAATACACTGAAAAATTTGGAACTGGCGGCATTTTCTGATGCCAGATTCACAATCAGGTCAGGTACCAGCAGGCAGACACCGATGGCCGCGGCCGCACTGCTTCCGACGATCACAATAAACAAAAGATAATGCGGAATAAACTGCTTCCAATGTTCCTTCATAAGCTTTTTCGCATGCGCCGCGGCATTCCGGACCGGCATATTGTCCAGAACCACCGCGTGAAACGTAAATAAAAAGCGTAATCCCTGAAAGAGCATAAAAGCATTGAAAACAGAATAGGGAATCAGGTACAGTGGCGTTGCGTAAATTACGGAAGTAATGAAATTCGGTATCTTCAGATCCTTCGTTAGGCTGGTCGTAACTCCGATTCCGACCAGCGGTACGGCAATCGCCATATACAGGATAAGCAGAATTCCCCGGAACCCGGTCAATTTCCTGAACGAGCGTACGGCATCTTTTAATATAGTTCCAGTCCTTGCTTTTTCCCTGCACAGGACACTGCGACTGTAAATAATCTTGACATTCAGGTCAAATATCGTATAAAGGCACAGCAGTGCGATCGCCAGCAAAATCAGCAGTCCTCCCTGCCACGTCGTAAAAAGAAATGCAAAATCTCCCGTTGTGACAGCCTCATGGCCGGCCGATGACATCAGAATTCCGCTCAGAGTCCGTATGCCGTTCAGGGCCAGCGCCAGAATCAGTCCGGAAACAATCTGATAGTAAATGATCCCGGGGATTGTCTGGAAATACGGCCACAAATGCCAGCGACTCTGTTTTTTTTCTGTTTTGCCGGAGGACGGACTTCCCTGATTTCCCGACCTGCCCTTTCTTTTCTCTGTTCCGCTCATGTCCATTTCCCTCGAAATCTTTTCCGTCGTTATTATTGGCTGCCGGTGTGCGCATCAGGGCGTATACAGAATTAAATCATCACATCAGGATGGCCAGAAGGAAGTTATACGCCGCACAGCAAAGTACGCAGATCGGAACTGCTGTCAGAAGCAGCCGGTTGAACATGGTATTTCTTTCTTCTTCCTTCGGAACGGATCCGAGGATAAGCGAGCCGCCGGATGAGAATGGGCTGATGGCACTTGACTGAGCGCCGAGAACGGTGCAGGCAAAAAGGACAGGCGCTGATATGCCGCATGTTGCGGCCAGGGCCGGGATCAGCGGGAACAGTGCCGGGGTTACAACGCCGGTTGTTGAACTAAAGAAACTCATGATGGCGGCAATGATAGAGAAGACGGCCGGAATCAGAAGTTTTGGAACGTTGGAACTTACCCAGTTGGAGAGCATATCAATAGTTCCTGCTTCGACAGCAACGGCAATCAGCATACCGGCGCCGGCAATCATAATGATGGTATTCCACGGAATTCTGGCGATGGCTTCCTTCTGCGGAGCCAGATGAAGAAGCAGTGCGATCACAACGAAGATAACAGCTACGAGACCTACATCCATTTTACCGGCAATGCGGGCAATGACGGCATTGTTCGGATTGAATACTTTAAGCATCGGGAAAATCAGAACAAGAACCATCATGACAAGCATAAGGGTGAGCGTGGTTTTCTGCGGGGCTGTGAAAGCTTCCGGTTTTTTAAAAGCAACGTCTTTTCCGATATTACGGTTTGATTTCATGGCGAAACGGAAGATGGATACGATAATCAGGGAAAAAATAATGGAGAAGATGAAGATTTTCATTTGCATGCCGAAATTGTCAATGGCCGGAAGATCTGGATTGTTTTCATAGGCAGTATCGGCCAGACCGCGGAATACAACGCCGAGATTCGAAGTGGGAAAGTCACCTCCGGCCAGTGCGCCGCAATTGATGGCAACCGCACCTGTCAGTTTGTCCATACGTGACTCATCACAGATGATCAGTGTGATCGGAGCCAGGAAAGCAAGGACGGTAAAATAAGTTGCACCCATCACGGAAAGGATAACAGCTACGGCAAAGAGTGCGTATGGGAGAATACCCGGGAAATGGCGGCAGGAATAAAGAAGTGCTCCTGACATTTTTTCCAGTGTTCCGTTAATCGCCGCCACATTATAAAACAGCGACACGGACAGAATTACAAACATGGTGTTTACCGGCCAGAACCCGATCAGGTCCTTCGGCCGAAGATCCATTGCGAAGCAGCCAATGATAAAGGCAAATACGATACAGAAAAGACCGGTGTTGATTTTGGTCTTGTATCCGAGAAAGATGGCGAGGGCGATCGCCAGGATGATGATCAGGCTCAGCATATTTTTCTCCTTCCTATAATAATAAAGATGATATGAGTGTCAAAAGTACCTTTTGCCACTCATTTATGATTACGCGTGGTTTCGTTGCTCCGCAATTCCCACCACGCTGCCATATTCGGCATTCTCGTGACGCTTTCGCGCCACTTCATGCCTCCTGTGGGGCGTGTCAATAAGTCCTGCCACCACTCGCATGCAAGCATGCGTGGCGGCGGACTTTTGACACGGTAATCAT
>ONLK01000113.1 GCA_900318615.1 uncultured Eubacteriales bacterium | reverse complement strand
GGACCAGATCATGACCATAGCGGCGGCGAAGTCAATGATGTTGGCGATGATAATAACTGCCATAAGTCTTCCCCCCAAAAAAGATATGTTGAAGCTGAGGTTACTGTTCACACCGCCCTCAGAGTCTAAAAAAAAGTGACGAAATTCAAAAAAATATTTTGTGGATAACCTTCGGTCTCCGGGAAGCTGTTGTTGACAGATTCCCGGAGACCTTTCTACACGCTGGACTTGTCCACAGCACATGCCTGCCATACGATGTGTTTTCGTTTGAAATGAAGCATTCCGTGCTGCTTTATCCACACCAGAGCGGATATTTTCTCCTGATCCCCACCGTCAAAATGACGAACGGCCCGGGGCCGCCAGCTCGCCCGGAACGGCGCTTTCTGTTATACTGTCTATAACGCTTTTACAGAGGAAAATGCCATGAATAAGTACGAACAGCAGATCCGGAAACTTGAGCAGATGGTCCATCTTCAGGAAAAACTGATTGACACACAGGACCAGACAATCCGCCATCTGAAGGCGGAAAACCAGTCCCTGCAGCAGCTTCTGACCACGCAGGATACCTATCTGAAAAAGATCAACTCTCTGTTGGACCAGCACCGCTGATCCGGAAAGGCTGACTCATGTACCCGAAGTCCGACATCATTGGATCCTTTCAGTTTCGGCTGAAAGCAGCTGAGAAAGAGCTGGAACTCTTCCGCTCCGGTGAAAAATATATCCGCATGAAGGAGCAGATGCAGGCCGAATTCCGCGCATACGAGCGGATTATTGCCAATCTGAAAAAAGAACTGGCGGATGCCCATATAGGAACCGCGAAGATCCGCAGGATCTGGATGGAGGCACTGGACGAATGTCTCAAGGATTGTGAGAAGAGAATCAAGGCGTGTCAGGCTGAATATAAGCGGATGGAGAAAAAGCTTGTTCGCACGGAGCAGAAGCTTGATGAGGCCCGGGACGCACTCAGAGAATGGAGAAGGAAGTTCTATGAGGCCTCCTGCGAGCTCGAGCAGGAGAAGGAAAAGAACCGGAAACTCTGGGCTCAGATCAATCAGAACCACGAGAACTCATCCATTCCATCTTCGCAGGAAGGCCCCCGGAAAAAGAAGATCGCAAACAGCCGGGAAAAGACAGGAAGGAAACCTGGCGGACAGCCCGGACATCCGGGCCACCGGCGTCCAAAGTATACGCCAACGTCGGAACCCGTCCTGCTTCCGCCTCCGGAGGACGTCCGGAATGATCCTGATTTCAGGAAAACAAAGCGTACGCTTGTCAGGCAGGTCGTCGGAATCCGTATGCTCCTTGATGTAACGGAATACCGCGCGGACGTGTATTATAATTCCAAAACCGGTGAGCACAGGCATGCGGCCTTTCCGGACGGAGTGACAAATGACGTGAATTATGACGGGAGCATTAAGGCCTTCCTTCTTCTGCTGAACCAGGACTGCTGTACGTCCATTGACAAGAGCAGAAAGTTCCTGTCCGATCTGACCGGAGGCAGGCTGAACATATCGAAAGGCATGGTCAGCCGTCTCAGCCATGAATTTGCGATTCGGTCAAGAAAAGAGCTGAGGCGCGTGTTTGCGGACCTGCTGCTTTCCCCTGTGCTGCAGATCGACTGCACGAACGCCAGGGAAAGCAGTAAAAGCCGATTTGTTTATATCTGCGCAGCACCCGAAGGACCTGCTCTGTATTCTGCCCGCCGGAAGAAAGGACATGAAGGTGTAAAAGGTACGGTGGCCGAAGACTATCAGGGCACACTGGTCCATGATCATGACACAACCTTTTACAGCTATGGGTCCGCTCACCAGGAGTGTCTGGCGCACATCCTCCGATACCTGAAAGCCAGCATAGAAAATGAGCCGGACAGACAGTGGAACAAAGCGATGCGGTCCCTGCTGCAGGAAATGATCCATTACCGGAACGGGCTGCCTGATCACGAAGCGGGAGATCCGCAGACTGTCGCTGATTTTGAACGGCGGTTCCGCAGCATCCTCGATCAGGCAAAGCAGGAGTATGAAGATATCCCGGCCAGTGATTACTACAGGGATGGCTTCAATCTGTACCGCAGGATGAAGAAGGATCCGGACAGCTACCTGCTGTTTCTGCATGACCCGGCCGTGCCCTTCAACAACAATCTTTCGGAGCGGCTGCTCCGATGTTATAAACGGAAACAGGCGCAGGCCGTGTCGTTCCGGAGCTTCGAAAGTCTCGAGGATCTCTGTGACTGCATGAGCATGCTGTTTCTGATGCGCAAAAATGGCGAAACAAATCTTTTCAACAGAGTATCCGCGATGTTCGGATAAGATGGGAAAACCCCGATGGCTTTCGACTGCTTCAGTCTAAGTCATCGGGGCTTTCGTTTCAAGTCACTGAGTGAACAGTAACAAGCTGAGAACATCCGGCTTGCAGAATGTTTTCAGCTGTGGTACGATGAACACACAAAAAGGGTACTACCGGCAGACGGCTGACCCGTTCATTTACTTG
>ONLK01000114.1 GCA_900318615.1 uncultured Eubacteriales bacterium | reverse complement strand
ATTGAGATCTTTAACGACACAACCCGGGAGGATTTGAAGGAGATCGCCGCGCGCGTTGCGTCGGGGGCTTTTTCAACCTTTAAGCTATCCGGCTATCCGGCGAACTTCCTCAATGCCGGCCAGTGCGTCTTTGCCGTCGATTCGACGGCCGGATCCACCTGGATGGGGTCCGATGCGCCGCTGGTGGATATCAGCGAGGACGATATTGTGAATTTTGACACGGAAGTGCGCATGGTTCCCCAGTACAATCCGGATCACCCGGAGATGATATCCCAGGGTCCGTCCATCTGCATCTTCAATAAGGATGACCGCAACGTCGTCCTGGCTTCCTGGCTGTTTGTCCAGTATCTGCTGACGAACGATATCCAGACGGCTTATGCCCAGACGGAAGGCTATGTACCGGTTACATCCGGCGCGCAGCAGTCCCGGGAATATCAGGAGTATCTTTCCGCCGCCGGACGGGACAATGAAAAACACTATTCCGTAAAGATCGATGCGACAAAGCTTCTGCTGGATCATATGGAAAATACATTTACCACCGCCGTTTTCAACGGCTCGGCGTCTCTTCGGGATGCGGCTTCGCAGATGGTCGAGGATGTGGCCAAAGGCGTGCGCCGGAAGAAGACGGTGGACGACGCTTTTATTGACAATGAATATGAAAGTGTGACCCGTCTGTATCATCTGGATCAGATGGAAACAAGGGAAGGTACAGATACAGAAGGCACCCGAAAAGATCTGGGGCCGCTTCCGGCCGGTGCGAAGGCACTTCTGATGGCACTGGCAGCGGCATGGGCAGGCATTGCTGCCTTCGGCCTGAAGGAAGGGATCCGGAAGAAAAAAAGCAATCAGGAGAAGTAAGAAGAAAAAGGACGGAGTGCTTATTGAGCAACTCCGTCCAGACCGTTTTCCGTAGAGCCTTCTGCAGGGATACCTTCGACAATGACCCGGTTGGGAAGACAGATGATAAAACCGCCGTTCTGACCGATGGCATCCTCGGACATACAGATATGGTCCGGGCAGGTAGCTTCAATCATTTTGGCCTCATGATTGCGGATCCGAAGCGTGTTGGTTCCATTAATGTCGATTCTCTGATCTTTATCCAGAGAGTAGGTTCCGAATTTTTCACCATTCACGGTGATGGTGACACTGCCGTAATCAACGCTTTCGCGTTTTTGTTTCATGACAATCCAGCTGATCAGCGCGGCTGCTATGACAGCGATCATCAGGATGATTTCCTTCCGGTTTAGTTTCAGGTGGCTGTTTGCTGTTTTCTTTTCCATTATCGTCATCGGCCGCAATCCGGTTGCCGGAACCTGCAGCCGGCTCCTTTCTGTCTGGTTGTTATTTGCCGTGCACGGGCTGAACGCGTGATCACAGGACCGCACGGGATTTTGTTTCGCGGTCATGCAGTGATATGAGTGTCAAAAGTACCTTTTGCCACTCATTTATGATTACGCGTGGTTTCGTTGCTCCGCAACTCCCACCACGCTGCTACATTCGGCATTCTCGTGACGCTTTCGCGCCACTTCATGCCTCATTTCGCGCCACTTCATGCCTCATGTAGGGCGTGTCAATAAGTCCTGCCACCACTCGCATGCAAGCATGCGTGGCGGCGGACTTTTGACACTGTAATCATGCAATGAATTTATTTTAGTACAATTTATCTATAAATGAAATATAATTTTTGATAGAAGGGCTGTCAGCCATGGAGAAAAATGAAATTTACGTAGGCATCGGGAGTAATTATAAACAGATGGCATTTCGTGCCGCCGAATGGTCCGGTCTTGAAAAGATGATCCCTTCGAAGGAGGCGAAAATTGCGATCAAGCCGAATTTGCTGGGCCCGATTCCGGCGAAGGAGGGTGCCACCACCCATCCGGAGGTCGTTGCCGGGCTGATGGAGTATCTGTTTCAGAAGGGGTTTCACCATGTGGAAATCATGGAAGGGTCCTGGGTGGGCGATAAAACGCAGGATTCGGTGGAATGCTGCGGGTTCGATGCTTTGTGCGAGCGTTATGGGGTTCCCTTCATCGATCTGCAGAAAGATACCGGCGTGGTGACGGACTGCGGCGGTGTTCCGATCAGAATCTGCTCTCATGCACTGGAGGCGGATTTTCTGATTAATGTCCCGGTACTCAAGGGGCACTGTCAGACGCGCATGACCTGCGCTTTGAAGAATATGAAGGGAGTGATCCCGAATGCGGAAAAACGAAGATTCCACCGGATGGGTCTGTTCGATCCGATCGGTCATCTTTCTGCGGGCATTCACCAGGACTTTATTCTGGTTGATTCGATCTGCGGAGATCTTACATTTGAGGACGGCGGACACCCGGTTCAGCAGGACCGGCTGATTGCGGGGCGGGATCCGGTGCTGATCGATGCCTTCGGTGCGCAGCTTCTCGGCCTGGAACTTTCCGAGGTTCCCTACATCGGGATCGCGCAGTCCTGCGGTATCGGATCTTCCGATGTCAGCAACGCCCGCATTTATACAGAACGGAAGGGCTGTCCCGCCCGGACAGACAGCGGAGCAGACTTCCTGTCTTCGCAAGACCGGACGGACAAAAATTCAGGGGCGGGAGAGCGGACGGACGGGCTGGGCCCGGGTAAAAATCTTAGAGCCAGTCTGAGTTTTATGGATAAAGCGGAGGAGATCGAATCGTGCAGCGCCTGCTTTGCCGCACTGGCGCCGGCGCTGGAAAGGCTGGACCGGGAAACGCTCCTGGAAAAACTGGATGTAAAGGTTTGCATCGGACAGGGATTTCGCGGCAGGGGCGGAGAACTTGGAATTGGAAGCTGTACGTCCGGATTTGATCACAGCCTGCCGGGATGTCCGCCGGATTCAGAGAACATTTATAATTTTCTGAAAAATTATCTTGAGAACTTGTAAGATAAGACAAATTGCGGATGAACATATGATTTGGAGAAAAAGAGGATTGCCACTCAGAAACCAAAGTGTTACAATAGTGTTAAATTGTAATAAAATTTGATTAAGTTTGTAATACTTTCGGTGGGAGTGGAGAAAATGAATTCAAAGAAGAAACTTCTTTTCGCTTTTCTTGCAGCCATGATGCTGGCTATGCTGATGACATCGTCCGCATTTGCTGCGAAGGCAGGCTGGAGCAGAAACGGAAATTCGGTATATTATTACCGGAAGACCTCCGGCGGGAAGGTACAGCCGGCCAACGGTCTTACTAAAGTTGGAAAATATTACTATTATTTCAGAAACGGTGAAATGATTACCGGCTGGGTCAATACGTCCGCCGGGCTGAGATATTTTCGCAAGAACGGCAATTATAAATCATCGCTTGGTTTCATGTTCCGGAATGTCGCTACCAAATTTAACGGATATTATTACGGCTTTGCGAAGAACGGGGTCGTTCTGACCGGTTATAAAAAGGTTGGCAGATACTATTATTATTTTTATAACTACAGTACGCCCGGCTATAAGGGAATTGCGGCAGTCAACAAGTGGATCCGCATCGGAAAATACTATCACTACTTTGATTCAAAAGGCCGTGAGAAACGAAACGCATGGGTACAGCAAAAGAGACTGAACAGCAAGGGGCTGATGGTTGTTAATCATCAGTTCTATGCAGACAATCATTACTGGTATGCGCAAAAGGACGGATCGCTTGCCAAAAACAAATGGGTGACCATCGGCCGGGACAAGTATTACTTTAACAGCAAAGGCCATATGGTGACGGGACAGGTGAAAATAGGCGGCAGGAATTACAGCTTTGCAGATAACGGAAAACTGATTGTCGGAAGCAGCGCGAACAGTTCCGGTGTCTCCGGAGGCACCATTGCTTCAAACGGGAAAAAGACCATCCTGATCTGCGCGGGCCACAGCCGGACGGATGCGGGTGCAACCTCCTCCATGGGATACAAGGAGGAGCTGTACACGCGCGAATTTGCTTCCCTTATTGTGCAGAAGCTGAAGGCCAGCGGCAGAGTCAATGTCGT
>ONLK01000115.1 GCA_900318615.1 uncultured Eubacteriales bacterium | reverse complement strand
TTCTCATCGTGCTGATTGCAGAATAAAGGGCAGTACTTCCGTACAGTTATTAAATGAATGGCAGAATTTCAGCATAGTTCATCAAATGAATGGCAGAATTTCAGCATAGTTCATTAAATAAATGGCAGAATTTCAGCACAGTTCATCAAATGAATGTCCGTACGTCAGTGCAGTTTACTAAAGGAAATCCAGATTTTAGCACGGTTCACAAAATGAAAAGGCCGTACTTTAGCCCAGCCGGCAGAATGCGGGGCAGGTTTCCGGCACGGCCGGAAGGATTTACGGGAAAAGCGGTTTGGAATGAAGGAGGAAATTGATATGGCAGAATGCGGGGCAGGTTTCCGGCACGGCCGGAAGGATTTACGGGAAAAGCGGTTTGGAATGAAGGAGGAAATTGATATGGCAGAAAAACTTAAAACAAATAATGTACTGGCGGCGGTTGTTCAGCTGATTGTTGGTATTATTCTGATGCTGTACCCGCACGGGTCTCTGAACCTGATGTGCCGGCTGGCCGGATGCGGAATTTTGATTTATGGAATTGTGCGCCTGGCGGATGCAATCCGCGAAAAAGAGACGGGCTTCAGCGTGGCTATGGCCGTTATCTTCATCATCGTAGGAGTTTTCTTTCTTGCAAAGCCCGAAACACTTGCTTCCATCGCTCCGCTTCTCATCGGAGTGATCCTGATTGCGAACGGGATCATTAACCTTTCCAACGCTTTCAGCAATAAGGAATTCCTTGGCAGAAGGTTCGGCTCTGCTGCAGCCGGAGCCATGCTTGTAATGATTCTCGGTGTTGTGATTATTCTAAATCCGTTCAGTACAGCCAGTATGATAACGCGCGTAATCGGCATCAGCCTGCTCCTTGCAGCTGTGGAAAATCTCATTTCCATAGTAAAAAAATAACGCAGCGGAAAGATCGGGAGCGGATAATGGTCAGAAGGAGAGAATTGACGCCGGATGAGGAACTTCGCCGCGAAATCCGGGAGAAGCTTATTAAAAGAATCAAGGCCATGGGCTATCCGGAAAGTCTGGGAACGGCGGTGGCGGATAACCTTCGCAGTGTTAAAACCATGGACAGGATGCTTGGGTATCTGAATGCTTCACATCCCAGGTCGGCGGAGGAGATTGTGGATGAGATGCTGGCGATCATGGAGGATCGGAAGCGCTGGATCGACAAAAAAGAAAGTGAGTGGGCGAATGCCCGATACAATGAGTACCTGAACGGGCAGGAGGAAGAGGATTAATCCGTTCCAGCTAAGCGGAAGGACCGGAAGAATAATCCGTTCCGACTTAGCTGAAGGACCGGAAGAATAGTCCGTTCCGACTTAACTGAAGGATCGGAAGAATAGTCCGTTCCGGCTTAGCTGAAGGGATCGGAAGAATAATCCGTTCCGACTCAGCGGAAGGACCGGAAGAATAATCCGTTCCGGCAGCGTGGCGGTAGCTGCGAAGCAGCAAAGCCGCACGTAATTATAAATGGATGGCAAAGCCACTTTGATACCTTAGCATTAGACCTTGGGGCCAAAGGGGCTTTTGCCCTCAGGTGACGCATGGAGTGTGAAGAAAGCATTGAAAAAAGATTCATTTGTAATAAAGGGTGATTTTTACTGGTGTGCGCAGGATCGCAGTCTGACAGCGGTTCGAAATGCCTGCTGCGTTGTTATCAATGGGGTGACACAGGGAGTTTACAGCGATATTCCCGCGGATGCATACGGTCTGAAAGTGATGGACTATAGTGGAAAAATGATCATTCCGGGACTGGCTGATCTTCATCTTCATGCATCGCAGTATAGGAACATGGGAGTCGGCATGGGCGAAGAGCTTTTGCAGTGGCTCAGCGACTATACATTTCCCGAGGAAAAAAGGTTCGAAGATCCGGAGTATGCAGCGGAAATCTATCAGAAATTTGCCGATGATCTGAGACGTTCACCAACGACGCGGGCGGCAATTTTCGCAACAATCCATACGGATACAACTCTTTTGCTGATGAAGCTTCTGGAAAAGACCGGGCTTCTTTGCTATGTCGGAAAGGTCAATATGGATCGCAACAGTCCGGAAAATTATGTTGAGACAACGGCAAAATCGCTTTCGGAAACACGAAGATTTCTGAAGGAGGCGGAGGGACGGTTTGAAAATATTCAGCCGATCCTGACACCAAGATTTGTCCCTGCCTGCTCGGATGAGCTTATGAAAGGGCTTGGAGAAATACAGAAAGAAAGCGGGCTTCCGGTTCAGTCCCACCTTTCCGAAAACCGGAATGAGATCCGGTGGGTGAAGGAACTTTGCCCCGATGCTGCTTTTTATGGCGATGCCTATGACCGGTTTGGACTTTTCGGAAGAGGATGCCCGACCATTATGGCACACTGTGTATCGTCTTCGGATGAGGAGATAGAGCGCATCGCGCGTAACGGAGTGTTTATTGCGCACTGCCCGAATTCAAACATGAACCTTCGCTCAGGGATTGCTCCCATCCGAAGGTATATGAACAGGGGGCTTCATGTCGGGCTGGGAACTGATATCGCAGCCGGGCACAGTCTCTCCCTTTTCGATGAAATGATCAGCGCTGTACAGGCTTCGAAAATGCGCTGGCGCTATGTGGAGGATGAACCGGAGAATACCCCTGCGCTGACGATGACCGATGCTTTTTACCTTGCAACGAGAGGCGGAGGTGAATT
>ONLK01000117.1 GCA_900318615.1 uncultured Eubacteriales bacterium | reverse complement strand
CTCCGGAAGCCATAAAATCGCGGCGCCGATTCGGAACGTAATTGTTCCTCTGACGCGCTGTTCCCCCTGCGTCTTTGATTCTTCAGCCTTCGCCCGCAGACTCAGAAGTTCAAGAAACAGGCAGTATTCGGCAGCAGTCAGTGAATCCCGCGTTTTCTGCTGCTCCTGCGGAGAAAGCCGTAAATAGGTATCCAGTGAAAGCATGGACATGTTGTCGAGTAATTGAACTGCAGCCTGTCTGTTCACTGCATTGTCCGGGCATCCCCGCAGAAAATCCAGTGCACCAGCCACGCAGGAAATGTACCCAAGAGCATTCTCGAAGGTCACCTTCTTAGTCGTAATGGAGCCTTCACGGATACGCCGCAGATAGAAATTATCAGGAAGACACATCGCGCGCTGCGCAAGGACGGTCGTTTCGAAGGTAAAGAGGTTGTCCTCATGGATGATGCCTTCGCGGAAGGTGATCCCGTACCGGTTTAAAAATTCCCGCCGGAACACCTGCATGGTAACACATACTCTCCATTCACCATGGCAGTTTAAATCCTCATACAGTGCAGCAGCGCTGCGAACTCCCGGATAGAGATGCTGACGAATATAATTTTTCTCATACACCGGGTACTTTTCCTTTAGCTGGGGCGTTTCATAAAACGAGTGAGCGCCGAAAAAGCAGACGTCCAGCCATTCCCTCTCCATAACAGTAATAATTGACGAAATTGTATCCGGAGTCAGCTTATCATCGCTGTCAACAAACTGTATATATCTGCCCTTTGCTTTCGCTAGTCCGTAATTTTTGGCACCAGATATGCCGGCATGCGAAATTGTGTACGCCTGTACCTCAGGATGTACGGAAGCATAACGGTGCAGGATTGCCTGTGAAGCATCTGTCGAACCGTCATCAATGCAGATGATTTCCGTCTCCGAACAGTCACTCTGCAAAATGCTGTCCAGACATTCGCCGATGTACCGTGCGGTATTATATACCGGAATAATAATCGATAGCATCGGTCCTCGATCTGCGATGTAGGTGTCATAATCCTGTTCAGCCACCGTGCGGCAAACCCGATAAAACTCTTTATATTTCCCCTGATAACAGTTTTCATCCAGCGTCAGAATTCCAAGCTGTCTGATTCCTTCTGTATGCATCAGCTCATACAGCTTTCGGAAACTGGCACCGCGGATTGTCGAAATATTCCATGCAGTGAAGTCAGCAGCCCACTGGAAGTAGCTTCTCTGTACTTTTTCAAACACACCTTCTTCGAGAAGTTTTGAACGAAGCGCCAGCAACGCGTCGTAGAAGCAGCGATACGATTTTTCTCTGGTTTTTGATAGCGCATTGCGATTATTCTCACGGTGATCGATCAGCGTTTCTTTCGTAACATAAATCCGGTTTGCGTAAATGTACGCCATGTCCACAAAGTACATGTCGTTGGTCGTGCGAAGGGACTGAAAGGATAGTTTGTGCTTCCGGACCATTTCCGTCCGGAAAAGCTTATCCCACGCCCAGCCGTTGAACATTAAAAAGATCGTATCACAGGCATCTGTATAGTGAAACGGATTCTTGTCAGGAAGAAGTTCCTGCTTCACCGCATAATCAATATCCCGCACCTCTCCTGTCACGTCATCAAACGATTGGGAATGACACACGCAGATGTCCGCGTCATGCTCTGTGCAGCCGCGCAGCAGAACTTCGAGGTAATCGTCATGCAGTCGGTCGTCCGCGTCGATAAACGCCAAATACTCTCCTGCCGCCGCCCGGATGCCGGTGTTTCGCGCATGGCCGGCATTTACATGGTCATTTCGTATGACACGGAATCGTTGATCCCTCTCTGCGAATTTTCCGGCACATTGTACAGTCCCATCGTCAGAACCGTCGTCAACAATGATAACTTCGAAATTCGGATAGGTCTGCACTTCAATGCTCTGCAGACATTCATCGATGTATGACTGCGCATTATATGCTGCTACGATAATTGAAATGAGCGGCGTATCGTTCATGAATCTGCGTCTCCCGTTTTTCTTTTCAGCTCCTGCTCTCTGCATTCAAATCTCTAATCATCGCAGCGATCTGTTCCGCGTACGCCCCGGCTTCCTCCATCGTACCCGCCTCTACGCCGATCCGGATCACCGGCTCCGTGCCGGAAGGCCGCACCAGAAGACTCCCCTCGTCCCCGAGCTTATCCGCAATCTCCGAAAGGAGGTTCTGCAGGCGGGGCGAAGCATAAACCGCCTCTTTATCTGTAACTTCGACCTTATCCTGCACCTGCGGATATACCAGCATCGTCTCTGCCAGCTCCGAGAGTTTCTTCTTTCTGGCCATCA
>ONLK01000119.1:2297-2866 GCA_900318615.1 uncultured Eubacteriales bacterium | reverse complement strand
CTTTTTTCCGATAAAGATTTCGACATATCAATGAAATACTAATGATAAGTATAATGCATTATTACGTGACTAATAATTGCTATTCCTGGATAAGCATATAAGGATAGATTGATATCTTTCATACAATAACGATAACGATGAAAAAAATGAACATGTTGATGGGATCATAGCAGTTACTCTATGAATCCGTATAACAAAGCTCATAGCATTCCCTGGTAGGCAAATAGTCTACCATTTTTGGCTTTACCGTATATGTAGGTTATGGCTTTAAGTGCAGTGAAGAATTCAAAACCCAGCCGGGGCGATCTGCCAGTGTGGCTAACCTTGCGATTCTTGAATCCGCGCAATACAAACCTGAAGCAATCGCCTATATCTACATGAATCTCACGGAACCAAATCCTGCAAGAAATTACATGAACCTGATTCCGGATACGCTTTCCGGTTCGGAACCGTTTCCGCTGCCCGGACTGACAGGCTTCACGCTCGCGCCCTTTTGGAGACCTGCCCGATGAGCCATGTGAATCGCCGGCAGGTCCCATGTCAGGAGCGCAGCGCTTCAGCGCGTGGCG
>ONLK01000119.1:0-2280 GCA_900318615.1 uncultured Eubacteriales bacterium | reverse complement strand
CCTGCGCCTCCTCTTTCAGTCGGCTTGCACCGCTCGCTGCCCGTCAGTCCACCGGACTGACGGGCTTCACGCTCGCGCCCTTCCGGGTTCGATTTCCTTTTTTTCTGTTCCACGAAAAAAGACACCCTTTTCGGGATGTCTTTTTTCGTGGAGCGGGCGAAGGGAATCGAACCCTCAACGCAAGCTTGGGAAGCTCGAATTTTACCACTAAACTACGCCCGCATATGAGGCCGGCGAAGCCGGCCAACGATATTATACTATCTTTTGTTCAAAACTTCAACTACTTTAGCTGGAATCCTGCGGCATTTCTCTTCTGAGATGGACGCCAGTGAGACGCGCAGACCCATGGCCAGCGGCACCAGGAAGATACCCTCCGCTTCCAGTTCACGGCTGGCGGAAGCCGGATCATCACAGGGGATCGATGCGAAGAATCCGCCGTCGTAAGGAAGGATCGGCAGACCTGCTCTCTCCGCTTCCTCTTCAAAGGCGCGGCCCCGTTTCAGAAGCATGTCGCGGATCTCCTTCCTTTCCTTTGTGACCCGATCCAGAAGATCCTTATCGGCGAAAATATTGGCGATAATGCTCTGGCCGACTCTGGGGCTGTTGGACCAGGACGCGCGGGAAGAAAACTCGCAGACACGGACGAACTCGTCCGCAATCTCCTCATTCGGTGCGAGGCAGATCATTGCTCCACACCGCAGTCCGTACAGAGTAAATGTCTTAGACATGCTGAAGGCCAGAATTGGGAGGACATTCGCAGGCAGTTCCTCCAGATACGGAAGGAAGCTTCTGTATTCATCTTCATCCCCAGCAAAATCAATATACGCAGTGTCCACCAACAGTGCAATACGCTTTTCCGGAGCCTGCGATGACAGGATGCTGATCACCTTCTGCCAGTCCGCATCAGTCAGCGAATATCCCGTCGGGTTCTGCGCCGGCGTATTCAGAATGATGATTAGACGGTCCTGCTCCTCCAGCATCTCTCCGACCCGTTTGCGGAAATCCTCTGCGTTAAAGCCGTAATTCTCATTAAAAAGGCGGAAGGTCGCAATGCTTCGTCCCTGCTCAGCCGCAATGGTTTTGTAGGGAGACCAGTGCCAGTCAGTCGTCAGAATCTGATCCCCCGGGTAAACAATAAATTTCCGAATGCTGTCCGTCACGCCGCACAGCTTCGCATAATTCAGTTTGTCTCTCGTATAAAAGAACATGCTGATACAGCCGTCCGGAACAACCGGATAGACAACCATCTCATTTGATGTGCTCTCCAGTGTAGAAATACTGCAGAGTGCGGTGTACAAAGGATGCCCTTTATCAATCATTTCCTCGGTTCTTTTGCATCCCCGGACCTCCGGAACAAAAGGCGTATAGGCCGAACGCTCCCGATCCGATGCCAAGGCCTGTCTGTCGCTGATAAAGTATGCCATATCGCCTCCCGTCGCCTCCTGTCCTCACATCATCCTGCATCTTATATCCGCAGCACCGATGGTCGATATGATAGCTATATTATTAGTAAAAATCGGAACTGTCTTTTTATAATTTAATCATATCACTTTCATTTTTTTCTGTCAATTTCCGCTTTGTACTATGTCTTTATTCGGAAAGAAGTATAAAATTTGTATGTAATATTTCTGGAAACTTCAGATAAAATTCAGAATCCCCACATACTGCGGGGATTTCGCATACAGATTACTGCAGAACCATGCGTAAACCAGAGGTGCAGAGAAAGGAGAGCGCAAAGATGCAGGCTTTATTGAATATGAGTACAAATCAGATGGTCATAATTCTGCCGTCGGCACTTGTCGCAATGTATCTGATCATCAGTCTGCAAAAATATCTCAGCGGACGCAGAAGCCGCTATCCGGGACTTCTCATTCCGGTTGCATGCTTTGTCGCCGCCACGATCCTCGCGGTTCGGCCCCTGCTCGTGTCGGAGCCCGGACAGTACGAGGGCCTCGGCCTGTTCTGCCTGCGGATGTGGCTCACCTTCAACATTCCCACTATTGTTTTCATGTTTCCCTATTTCAGCCAGCGCAGACGGCTCAAGGCCGCCCGGCTGCAGCAGGAGCAGACGCGGAACTCCCCGGAGGAAGCACCCTCCGGAGCCACACATTGATTCGTATATATATAACTGAACTATATATATAATATGTTTTCCATTAGTTGTTATTTATTGTAAGGAGGTATTATCTTATGGATGACAAAGCTCAATCCCAATCCTTGAGCAGGACTCTGGGACTTGCGGAATGCGTCACCATAACAGCCGGCGCTGTCATCGGCGTT
>ONLK01000120.1 GCA_900318615.1 uncultured Eubacteriales bacterium | reverse complement strand
AACAGTACGCTGATGGATGACGAATATGAGATTCATCTGGAGGATATGAAAGAATTATGGAACGACTGAGCATGAAGGATAAGCTGGGATACGGGTCGGCCTCGCTGGCGGACTCGCTCTCGTATAATTTCATCGCGACATATTTCATGTTCTTTCTGACGACCGCGGTGGGCATCCGGCCGGCGACGGCGGGAATGATCACTGTGATCGGAGCGGTCTGGAACGGTTTTATCAATCCGGTAATCGGGTATTTCGCCGATCATATACGGACCTCACGGGGCCGCCGCCGGCCTCTGATTTTGTTTTCCTCGATACCGCTTGCGCTGACGCTGCTGTTCGCATTCACAGACTTTCCCTTTGTTTCCGCGGAGGGAAAGCCGTTTTACTACGGGATTCTGCTGATGCTGTTCTGGCTCAGCTATACCGGGTTTCTGGTGCCGTATCTGGCGCTTGCCTCGGAGTACACGACGGACTATGACCAGAGGACGATCCTGCGGTTTTTTGCGTCCATGTTCAATATGGCGGGAGCGCTGGTAAACTTCCTGATTCCTTCGGTGGCGGTGGAATGGCTGCAGGATGCGGGCGTTCCGCTGTCTCTTGCCTGGAGTCTGGTGGGAGGAATGGTCGGTGCGGTCTGTTTCATTTCAATCCTTCTGACGTTTTTGTCGTCAAAGAAAAAGGATCCGCCCTGTGTGGATTCCGGCGCTCGCCCGGGGTTTAATCCTGCGGATGTTTTTCGGGAGTATGTTTCTCTGTTTACGCTGGGACCCATCCGGCAGCTGATTGTTGCCAGCATTGCCACTCTGATCTGTTACAGCATCATGCTTGCGGATATGGTATATTTTCTGACATATAATATGAAGTGTACTGCGCTTCAGATGTCTTTATTCATGTCTCTGCGGGCGGTATTCGGGATTCTGCTGATTCCGCTGGTGGCAAGACTGACCGTTCGGTTCGATAAGAGGGGAGCGTTCGGGCTGCTCTCTGTAATCGGCATAGCCGGCATGGTGGTTCTGAGAATGACCGGAGTCGGGTCTACAGGCGGAATCATCTGCTATATGCTGATGGTTACTCTTTGTACGGCGATCTACTGGAGTCTGATGCCGTCGATGTATCTGGATGTCTGCGACTATGACAGGCTGAAGACGGGAAAGCGGCGGCAGGCCACAATTGTTTCATTTCAGGGGCTGGTGGAGGCTGTGTCCGGAGGAATCGGCACCATGCTGCTGGGGTTTCTGTTACAAAATGCAGGGTTCGACGGCGGCGCGCCGGTGCAGACAGCGTCCGCCTGCGAGTGGATATTCAACTGCACAACGGTAATTCCCGGTGCGTTCCTGGCAATTGCGATTATCGCTGTGTGGCGGTATCCGCTGACCCGCTCCGTCCATCGGGAAATTATGGAGAAAATCGGGGAGACCGGGGAGTAAGACAGTCGGGCTTAGACGGGAATTTAATGAGCAGATACTGATTAAAAGGGAACCGAGGTCAGCATATTTGGAAATGTCTTAATATTGACAATGCTATATATACACTGTACAATAAAGAGCAAAGTGTTGAAGTTCCGTAACAGAAGTACAATTATAATTGGGTATATCTCTAGACTATGCGAGGGATTTTCTACAAGTCGAAACTGATTTTTACAATTTTCGTTGCAGTCGCTATGCTGTTTACACTGGCGGGTGTTTCCTTTGTCGAGCAAAAAAAGAATGCGAAGCCGGTTACCTTTCTGTCGGATCAGTTCGTAGTGTTTGAAATATATAATGCAGCAGATTTCACAGAGCAGGATTTGTTGCGGGTTATGGAGCGCAACTGTGGTGACAGAGGCTTTCTGTGTACAAAAAAGTATGCAGAGAAAAAAGGCTGTTCTGTGTATTTCAGTCCGGAGATGAGTTGCAGAATCGGAATTACAGGGGGCAGGAGTTTTTCGCGGGAGGATTTCGACGAAGGGAAAAATGTCGCTGTTGTGACCGGCGACCGGCAGAATCAGCCATCCCATATCTTTGTCAGCCAGAAAAGATATGATGTGATTGGGACCTATTCTCCACAAAGGGAGGGGCGGTCTTCCGACTGGTTTATTAATATGAATGCAGAAAATCTGAAGAATAAGAGAGTGTACGGCTATTATTTTTTCGATACCGACAGGAAGGATTGCCTTGGGACGGCAAAGAAAATTGCA
>ONLK01000121.1 GCA_900318615.1 uncultured Eubacteriales bacterium | reverse complement strand
AGCTTTTTCTTGTCAGCCTGTGTATTGTACGCCACTGCACGCCAGTCATCCAAAAGTGCCATATTGTTTCTCCTCAATCTCATCGATAAATTGTCATCTTCCGCTCTCTGGGCGGTTTTCGGTCCCTTGTTTTCGGGGCCGGATGTACTGAGACAGTATATCGTATCAGCCATCCATTTTCAATGATATTCCGGAGCCGCTGTGCTTTCCGGTCTGTATGTGATACACTCTGCTCATGCGGATGCAAAGAGATTTTTCTGAATAAACGTGGCCTGGGTATGAAAGGAGCTTACACAATACGATGAAAAAATTAAGACGGGTTCTCGCCCTGATCGGGGCGATTCTCCTGGCCGGCATGTACCTCGCGACGATGCTGCTGGCCATGTTCGGCAATGCTGATTCGAAGGGCTGGCTGATGGCGTCCATCGTCATGACGGTGCTGATCCCGGTTCTTCTCTATGCCATACAGCTGATCGCAAGAGTTTTTTCCGGCAAAAACCAGAAAGAAGCCTTCCGCAAGGCCGAGGCCGAGCAGAAGGCTTCTGAAAAAAAAGAAAATAAAACGAGTCCGCGGAAATAAAACGCGATCGCTGCGCGATGACCAATTATCAAACAAGTCTTGAAGGAAACAGCAGCCGTCCAGCGGCAGACGTCTGCAAGGCCTCACCCTTCCTTCGTGATCCCATAGGAATAGATACAGTACCCGGCGGTCTCGCTGACAAGACGGCAGCCTGCTGTCTTCAGGAAGGAGGGATCCGCCTGAGCCGGGTTGACAATCAGATACCGCGTCCGGGTCTTCTTCATGGCTGCCTGAAAGTCTTCGATTGTGACCCCCTCCGTTTTCCCCCGGCAGACATCGAGGATCCGCTTCCGTCTCCGGTACGCTGCAGATTTGCTCGTATATTGTATCCCCGTTGAGGTATTTCCCTCGTAGAACAGCCGCATGTTGCGATTGAAGGTCAGTGTCACGCCAGGATCATACTGCCGGACCTGAAATTCCAGTTCGGACGGGAAGACACATCTCGGGAGCGTGAGGACATATGTCCTTGCGCCTTTTTTCGTATTGAGATCCACCCCTTCCGCCCGTTCTTTCCAGTATCTGTACTGCTCAGACGCTTCAAAATCCTCATGGATGACATCGCAGATCACCGGAATGGCACCATGCACCTTGTAGACGTTGTCGGGAAGTGCCAGGTGATAGCGGACACCCGGATTCAGCGGCATAAGCAGGATGATACCAGCCGCCGCCAGGGCACAGGCTGCTGTGCGGAGCATTCTTCTCTTTGGCAGAAAAACCAACTCGGTCAGATAAAAGGCAGCCGCCGGGATCAGCGGAAACGCCCAGAACATCCGACAGATAAAAGGCAGCCGCCGGGATCAGCGGAAACGCCCAGAACATCCGATAGTATACCGTTGTCATGCCAAGCTTTGGCACCAGCTTTCTGACCAGAAACGGATTGTAAACCGTCAGTCCAAGCATGATCAGGAGGGTCCAGTTCATCCAGTTGACCGGACCGGTCCCATAAAGCGTGTCAGATGAATCCGGCGCTTTTTCCACAGCATTCATTCTGCCCGCTTTCACCAGCCTTCTGCTGCGGATGATGGTCAGTGCACTCACAATCATCCCTGCAAGACATAATACGGCGATCTCCCAGCTCTGGCCTATGTATTTTCTGAAGCATTCCATGACAAAAGACAGGCCTGCCCCCGAGACTGTGATCCCTTCCATTATTGAAGTCATCCTCCCTTCATCTGTATGATGCCAGAATGAAAACCCGGCGCGAATTCAGGATATATAGTACAGCCCACACCAGAAATGGGAGCTCCGCCAGGAACAGACGCAGAAGCATGTTCCATTTTTTCGAATACACCAAAAATGGAAACAGAGCTGCAGCAATCATCAGAGCCGGAACCGAGACACTTGCCGAAAAACAGACGCCCGCCAGAAGAAGGAAAAACAGATTCTCAAATACAAATCTCTGCTCTCTGGCATCCTCCGGAATCCCCCTGAAGACGGCCACGCAGGCCGCCGCTGCCAAAGGCACCACCATATTGACAATCAGGTGCTTTCCCTCAAAAGTCCGTGTGAACAGAAAGGTCCCGGGCATGTAGATGGTTGCGGAGAACAGGTTCAGCAGCAGCAGCAAGATGGTAAAGACATCTGTTTTCCGGATCTGCAGCGCAGATCCCTGATCGCCCATCCGGCCAGTCTCTTCGGCCGTCAGATTCCTGTCCGTCTTCTGTGCAAACAGGATCCGTCCCAGCTTGTAATATGACAGGCAGCTCACAAGCGCATTGATCACACTCATCACGCTGCGTGCCGCAACAATCGCCGGGATATGGAACAGATCCGCGACGACCGCATTGTGAATCGGGTACAGGGCATACGCATACCTGGGGTTGATTGCCTTCAGAAGCCGTCCATTTGTCGGGTCGAAGCGTCCGATGGTGTTGGTGTAGAGCGCGGTCGAGGCCATTCCGACATAGAAGTCAGAATCCGCCGAATCGTCCGTATAGATCAATGCGAAGAAGCAGACCGCCAGCGTCAGCACGATTACAACAGCCAGCAGCCATCCATGCGCCCTGAGCCGGCGCTTCAGGCTGCGAACCCTGAAAAGCCAGCTCCGCCAGCAGTAAACCACCCCTCCCAGCATAAAAGCCGTTCCGACGGTCATCATGATCACCGACAGGCGGCTGAGCGGAGCCAGCGCCACTTCACAGACCAGACAGATCACCTCAAACAGTGAGAAATAAACCACATACCCGAGAAGCAGCGCTCCGGACAGCGAGAAGCAGACAGATCACCTCAAACAGTGAGAAATAAACCACATACCCGAGAAGCAGCGCTCCGGACAGCGAGAAGTCCTTCTTCCCCCTCATCTTCTGAATCATCGAGCCCGTGCAGAGAAACAGAAAACAGAGTACGATGGCTGCGATGGCTGCAAGCAAAGCAATTCTCATTCAAACCCTCCCGCCTTCATAAAAAAGCTCCACAGCAAAGCTGGACTGCGGAGCTTTTTCTCAGGTGCTGCCCGGCTCAGACCCGGCAGCCGTATCTCACTTTTTCAGCGGACTGTCGCGGTAGATGATGTCATCGCGTCCAGGGCCGTTGGAAACCATTGTGATCGGATACCCGATCTGGTTTTCGATGAATTCCACATAGTTTCTGCACTTTTCCGGCAGATCCTCATACTTTTTAATGCCGCGGATGTCGCACTTCCAGCCCGGCATCTTCTTCCACA
>ONLK01000122.1 GCA_900318615.1 uncultured Eubacteriales bacterium | reverse complement strand
TTTCTGCCTGCGATGAAAGCGCATCGAAACCGGAAGTATCCAGCGAAGAAGTCCCGGAATTTTCTGCTGTATCGCCGGAAGAAGCATCAGAGGAAGCTGCGGCTTCTGTGATTTCTGTATTCCCCGTATTTTCTACACTCTCTGGGCTCTCAATACTTTCCGTACTTTCTGTGTTTTCCGTACTCTCCGTGCTTTCCGTACTCTCTGTGCTCTCTACGCTTTCTTCCTCATCTTCAAAATCAAAGGTTGTGCCTTTGGCGGGAGAACTTCCCTCAGAAGAGCTTGAATAAAAAGTCGAATCATATTGCTGGATATAAGTAAGAAGCTGTTTCCGTATTTTCTCGATCCCTTCGGCACCAGTTTTTACACCGTCTGTAATCTTTGTGAAATTGCCATGGAGAGTTTTCTGCGACACAGGATTTCCATCCTGATCTTTTACAACATTTCCATCCTGATCCGTAACATATTCCGTCTCATTTTGGTCGCTCAGTACCTTTTCCATCTGCTCCAGTGAGGATGCAAGCTGGCTTACCGCGTCTATTGTCTGATTAAGAGTTTTACCAAGGCCAGTATCCAAATCATTGAGACCACTTTGAATCTGCCCTATGCCGGATGTAATGGCAGTGGAAGCACCCACAGCTCCCGTTTTTTCAGTCGTCCCCTTCAAACCATCATAAAGAGCTTTTGTGCCATCATTTAGCTGTTTGGTGCTGTCCGGAAGCCCACTGGTTTGCTTTACAAGCTCAGCTGTTCCGTCGGAAAGTGTTTTTAATCCGCTTTCAAGTTTTGAAGCGCCGTCTGTTAGCTGTTTTGAACCGTTTTTTGCATTGTTAAGGTTCGAATACAAAGACTGCGCGCCACTGTTTACCGTTGCTGCTCCGCTTGACAACTTCTGTGCCCCGGAATTTGCACTTTGAATGCCGCTGTACAGTGTACTGGCTCCGCTATTAAGGCTCTGTGTTCCGCTGTAAAGTTCGGACGCTCCGCTTGCCAGGCTCTGGCTGCCGCTGCTAAGCGAAGCTGCACCGCCGGCCAGTGTCTGCAGATCCTGTGCGCCGTCATCAAGCCTGGACACACCATCCCTGGCTTTGACCGTACCGTCGTAAAGATCCCCGGTTCCGGAGGAGAGCGTGGCGGCGCCGCCCGCCAGATCCCTGGCACCGCTGTTCAGCTTTGCGGCGCCCGTATCCAGTTCCTTCGCGCCGTCGGCCAGAGAGGAAGTCCCATCCTTCAGTTCGTCAGCGCCGTCCTTCACACTGCCCACGCCATCGGTGTAGCTGTAAATTCCGGAGCTTAACCTGGCCGAACCGTCCGACAGTGCCGGCATGTTGGAATCCAGCTTCTTCAGTCCGTCATAAAGATCACCGCTGCCATCCTCAAGCTTATCCGCTGCGTCCTTCAGATCGTCGATATCATCGTTCATGTCATCCATTTTATCGTCAATCTCGGAGATATCCAGATCATTAAACTCATCATTCATGACAACGGACATGGACATATACAGGGCAAAGTCTTCTGCATCCATGGTTACTTCAACGTAATCCTTGAAATTGTCGTAATCCATGTCCAGATCCTTGTATTTATCCTGCTCCAGAGAATCCTTCAGTCCCGGAAACGCGATACCGACAACAAATGTATTGTCGCCCTGGTTGATTACCTTTCCTTCGGACACTTCTACGTTGCTTACCTTATTGTTGGTAAACATGAGTCCCGTCAGGACTGTGAACGGAACACTGACTTTCTCTTCCTTGTCGCCGACCTTCTCGGTTACCTTTTCCGTATTTTCGTATTCATAGCGGATGGTTACTCTGCCGCTCTTTCCGGCCAGATCCTCCGGTGCAATCTCCCTGCCGTCCAGCTTGTAGGTAACCTTTACCTTAATCGGAACCTCCTGTGTAGAATCGCCCTGATAGTAAATTGTATTCCCCTGGGCGTCCCAGGTAATATTCCCGCCGCCGTTGTCCGTATATTTCTCATCGCCCTTTACATTCTCAATGTTTTCAAGGTTCGATTTATCCTCAATCTCGTCCGAGCCCTCATTGTTCTTCAGTTTATCGGAAACAATGACCTTCGTCTCGTTTCCTTCCGCGTCTGTGAATACATACACGGTTTCTTCCTTTTCATTTGCGGCTGCTGCCGGCACTGTGCCGGTAAACGTCAGTCCCATGGCCATGCCGGCCGCCAGGATTCTACGATAAAGTTCCCTGTACTGACCTTTCATAATGATTTGACCTCCTTAGAACTATTCTTCGATGTGTCTGTCTTTTTCACCCGGCACACCAGTTCAATCTGATTCTCATCGTTCTTCAGGGCATCGGTATCTCCGTATTCCACGGTCTTCGGCTTAATGCCGATACTGGTGTGAATAATAATCCG